>NZ_JACVTV010000049.1:0-27770 GCF_016624625.1 Stenotrophomonas sp. S41
GTCGGGGCGGCGGCGGGCGCGGCCGCCGCCGGGGAGCAGCCGGCGGCCAGGGCCACGGCCAGCGGAAGGAGCATCAGCGGATTACGCATGAATCGGGACCGTTACGGGGATCAAACCCCAATGGTACCTCTCCCTCGCCCCGGACGCGTTGCGCGATGCGGGGTAAGGCCGGCCGGGAGCCGGCCCTGCGCCATGGGGCGCCCGGCGCGGGCCTGTGCCAACCAAGGTTGGCACCTACCAGAACAGGTAGCGCCGGGCCATGCCCGGCGGCCCCACACGCTTTACAGCTTGTAGCCGGAGTGGATCGAGACGATGCCGCCGGTCAGGTTCTTGTAGTGGCAGCGCTCGAAACCGGCCTGCCCCATCATCGCCTTCAGCTCTTCCTGCGGCGGGTGCTTGCGGATGCTCTCGGCCAGGTACTGGTAGCTGTCCGAATCGTTGGCGAACAGCTTGCCCAGCTTCGGCAGGATCCTGAACGAATGGAAGTCGTAGATCGGCTTGAACCAGTCGGCAGTGACTTCGGAGAACTCCAGCACGCGGGCCTGGCCGCCCACCTTCAGCACGCGGTACATCTCGCGCAGGCCGGCGTCCTTGTCGGTCACGTTGCGCAGGCCGAAGGCAATGGTCACCAGGTCGAAGCTGTTGTCCGGGAACGGCAGGGCTTCGGCGTTGCACTGCACGTAGTCCAGGCCGAGCACCAGGCCGCGGTTGGTCAGGCGGTCACGGCCGACCGACAGCATGCCGGCGTTGATGTCGCCCAGCACCACCGAACCTTCGGCGCCCACGCGCTCCTTCAACAGGGCGGCGATGTCGCCGGTGCCGCCGGCCAAGTCGAGCACGCGGTCACCCGGCTTCACCTGCGCGGTGGCCACGTAATAGCGCTTCCAGGCCCGGTGCACGCCGAGGCTCATCAGGTCGTTCATCAGGTCGTAGCTGCGCGCGACCGAGGTGAACACCTCGCCGACAAGCTTCTGCTTGTCCTTGGCGGCCACGTCGCGGAACCCGAAATGGGTGGTACCGGATTTGTAGGGGGATTCGCTCATGCCGCTGATTATCGCACCGCCGGGGCCGCTGCGGGGTAACCGGGCCTTATCATGGCGGCCCATGACCCACCGGAGCCCCGCATGATCACCACGCCCGACTACCAGGCCCTGCTGCAGACCGCCATCGCCGAAGCCCGACAGGGCCTGGCCGAGGGCGGCGTGCCGATCGGCGCGGCGCTGTACCACAACGATGGCCGCCTGCTTGGCTGCGGCCACAACCGCCGCGTGCAGGAAGGCGATCCGTCCGTGCACGGCGAAACCGATGCCTTCCGCAAGGCCGGCCGCCAGCGCCGTTACCAGGACACCATCATGGTCACCACCCTGGCCCCGTGCTGGTACTGCTCGGGCCTGGTGCGCCAGTTCAACATCGGCACCGTGGTGGTGGGCGAATCGCGCACCTTCCAGGGCGGCATCGACTGGCTGCGCGGGAACGGCGTCAACGTGATCGACCTGGACAGCCAGGAATGCGTGGACCTGCTGGGCGGCTTCATTGCGCAATATCCGGAAATCTGGGACGAAGACATCGGCGAATAAGCGCCACGTTTACGTTCTGCGCACAGCTACATGAACGCTTCAGAGCCGGCACAGCCTTGTGCCGGCTGCCTCTGCACAGGCCGATGTGCGCTGGCGCACAGTCAGCTGGATAAGCCGCACACGCGCTGCTAACACCCCCTTCGCACGGCGGGCCTAGGGTGGAATCACCGGGGCCCCTTGTCCCGGCGGAGCAAGCCCATGAGCGCGCACGCCGTACATCCCCTGCCCGACCCGGCCCTCGCCGGCATCCGCGACCGCTTGACGCAGCAGTTCGCGCTGCATCGCCGTGGCGCGCGGTTCTGGGCCGCATTCCAGGACATGCAGCAGGAAATCACCCGCGATCATCCGCGCGACAGCGTACGCCTGTGCAACGCGATGGCCGACATGGCCGAAGACCTCGGCGCCGTTGAACACGCCCAGCTGATCGATGGCAACACCGGCTGCACACCGCGCTGACGCTGCATGCACCGGCACCTACGCACACTGCGATGACCCCCCACTCCCTGCCACCCCAACCGAACTGGAATGCCATGCACGCTGAAGTCCCCGCCATCCCACCGGTCATCGACGTTGATGCGGAACTCGATCACTGGCGCCGGCAGCATGCCGACGGTGCCTTGACGCACAACTCGTTCGGCTCCTACGTGCCGTGGATCAAATTCGCCTGTGATTCACTGATCACCCAGCCGCGCGCCAGCAACGCCGAGCGCGATGAAACGTTCCAGACCCAGTACGCCCTGCAGATCATGCCGCGCCTGACCGAATCGCAGGCCCGCGAGTTCGTCGACCGCTGCTGGCAGCACGTCTACCAGACCAGCCGCGTGCGCCTGCAGGACGCCCCGCGCCTGCGCGCCTGAGTTTCCCCGCGGCTGCACGGCCCGTGCACGGGCGGCTGCCGATCATCGTCGTCATCTGGGTGGAACGACGACGATGAAAGCAAGAACCCTGTTCAATACGATCGCCAAGAAGGCCGCGGCCGCCACCGGCTCGCCGTGGACCTTCCTGGCCGCGGTGGCGATCGTGGTGGTGTGGGGCATCAGCGGCCCCGTGTTCGGCTTCAACGATACCTGGCAGCTGGTGATCAACACCGGCACCACCATCATCACCTTCCTGATGGTGTTCCTGATCCAGCACACGCAGAACTCGGATACGGCAGCGATGCAGATCAAGCTGGACGAGCTGATCCGCGCCACGGCCGAGGCCAACAACGAGCTGCTGGACCTGGAAGAAATGGACGAAGAGCGGCTGGAGGAAATCCGCGCCGAGTACGAGCGCATGGCCCGCGAGGCCGGCGATGCCCTTGCCCGGGTACGCTCCTGCCGCGCGGCGCCGCGCGATGATGAGGCCGTTTGACACCAGACGGTAGCGCCGGGCCCTGCCCGGCGAGCGCGAAGCGCGGCCTGTGACCGACGCCATGAACGCCCACGCTCTGGTAGCGCCGGGCCCTGCCCGGCGAGCGCGGCAGCGCGGTCTGTGTCCGATCCCATGAACGCCCGAAGGAAGCCGCCGGGCATGGCCCGGCGCTACCGACCCGGCGCCGCGCGGCAGAACCTCACAGGGGGCCAAGGTATCCGCCGATAGGTGGATTCAAAGCGCATTCCCAGACTGGCCCAATGTCCAGCCGTCATCTCCAACGTGGCCGCGAATCCCGCATCGACGGGTACTACGTATTGACCACCGTGGTGCTGAAGCGACGCCTGGTGTTTGCAGACCCTCGCTGCGCAGAATGCCTTGTAGATACACTGCGCCTCGTCGAGCGCGAGCGACTGAGTCGCTCATTCGCATGGGTCGTCATGCCCGACCATCTTCATTGGTTGATGCAGTTGCGCGCCGGCACGCTCGCCCGATTGATGGGAACGTTGAAATCACGCAGCAGCCGCCTTATAGGGCAGCAGTTCGGTGTGGAGACGCCCCTGTGGCAGCCGAGCTACTTCGACCACGCTGTTCGCAATGAAGATGCGTTGAGACGTCATGCGCTCTACATTCTGGGGAATCCGATCCGTGCGGGGCTTGCTGCCGAACTGGATGAATACCCGTTTGCTTGGTGCCGATGGCCGATGCGATAGCGATTGGACCTGCGGCAGAAGCCGCCGGGCATGGCCCGGCGCTACCAGGGGTTACCCGCGTTCGTGCCAGCCGCCGCCCAGCACCTTGTACAGGGTGATGCGGTTGGTCTGCTGGGCCAGCTCGGTCTGCAGGCGCGTCTGCTGCGCGCTGTAAGCGGTGCGGCGGGCGTCCAGCAGGGTCACGAAGCTGTCCAGGCCGGCGTCATAGCGGGCCTGCGACAAGCGGTTGGCCGTTTCGGCCGCATCCACCAGGCGCTGCTGCGCGCTCACCTGCTCGTCCAGGCTGACATTCAGCGCCAGCGCGTCGGAGGTTTCGCGGAAACCGCTCTGGATCGCCTTTTCATACTGCGCCAGGGCGATATCGCGATCCGCATTGGCCACCGCCAGGTTCGCGCGCAGCTTCCCGCCCTGGAAGATCGGCAACGTGATCTTCGGCAGGAAACTCCACACGCGCGTGCCGCTGTCGAACAGGTTGGACAGTTCGCCCGAGCCACTGCCGATGCTGCCGGTCAGGGTGATGCTGGGGAAGAACGCGGCACGGGCGGCACCGATGTTGGCGTTGGCCGCCAGCAGCTGGTGTTCGGCGGCCATGATGTCCGGGCGCTGCAGCAGCACGTCGCTGGGCAGGCCGGCCGGCGGCGGGGCCAGAGCCAGCAGCTTCGGTTCGATGCTGTCCGGCAGCAGGTCCGCATCGACCTGGCCACCGGCCAGCAGCGCCAGCGCGTTGCGGTCCTGGGCCAGCTGCCCGCGCAGGCGGGCGGCATCGGTACGCGCGGTTTCCACCAGCGTGCGGGTCTGGCTCAGCTCCAGCCCGGAGCTGCCACCGCGTTCGTGGCGGGCCTCGGCCAGGCGCAGCGAATCCTCGTAGGTCTTC
Organism: Stenotrophomonas sp. S41; assembly: GCF_016624625.1. Classification (NCBI taxonomy): domain Bacteria; kingdom Pseudomonadati; phylum Pseudomonadota; class Gammaproteobacteria; order Lysobacterales; family Lysobacteraceae; genus Stenotrophomonas; species Stenotrophomonas sp. S41. Next base: position 4,518 of record NZ_JACVTV010000049.1, read on the forward strand.
AGCGTGGCTTCGGAAATCTTCAGCTGCTGCGCGTCGGCACCGTAGGTCAGCCACGCGGTGGCGGTCTCGGCCACCAGGCTCAGCTGCGCGTTGCGGCGGTTGGCGGCCACAGCGAAGTACTGCTGCAGGGCAGACTCGCTGAGGTTGCGCACGCGGCCAAACAGATCCAGCTCGAAGTCGGCCACGCCGACGCCGGCGGTGAACTGCTCGGTGACACCGGCATTGGTGCCCTGCCGCTCCATCTGGCCGGTGGCGGCCAGGCCGGGCACGCGGTCGGCGCGCTGCACGCGGTACTGGCCGCGTGCCTTTTCCACGTTCAACACCGCCACGCGCAGGTCGCGGTTGTTGTCCAGCGCCTGGCCGATCACCTGCTGCAGGCGCTCATCGGCGAAGAAGTCGCGCCAGCCCAGTGCCGCAACATCGGTGACCTCGCCCTGGCTGGCCTCGGCCGGCCACTGCGCCGGAATGGCCGGGGCAACAGCGGTGTTCTTCGGCACCAGGGTGGAGCAGCCGGCCATGCCCAGGCTGGCGACGAGCGCCAGCAGCAAAGGGGTCTTATTCATGGGAACCTCCATGGGCAGCGTCATCGCGCGGAGCCGGCGGCGTGCCGCCCCCGTTGCCCTTGTTGCGGTTGAACACGCGCTGCACCACCACGAAGAACAGCGGGATGAAGAACACGCCCATCACGGTGCCCACCAGCATGCCGCCCAGCACGCCGGTACCGATGGCGCGCTGCGCACCGGAACCTGCACCGGAGGCGATGGCCAGCGGCAGCACGCCCAGGCCGAACGCCAGCGAGGTCATGATGATCGGACGCAGGCGGTCGCGCACCGCATGCATCGTCGCTTCGATCAGGCCCGCGCCCTTCTCCAGGTTTTCCTTGGCGAATTCCACGATCAGGATCGCGTTCTTGCTGGTCAGGCCCACCGTGGTCAGCATCGCCACCTGGAAGTAGATGTCGCGTTCCATGCCGCGGAAGGTGTTGGCCAGCACCGCGCCGAGAATACCCAGCGGCGCCACCAGCAGCACCGAGGTCGGCACGCTCCAGCTTTCATACAGTGCAGCAAGGCACAGGAACACGATCAGCAGCGACAGCGTGTACAGCAGCGGCGTCTGCGAACCGGCCTGGCGTTCCTGGTAGGACAGCGCGGTCCATTCGATGTCGAAGCCCGGCGGCAGGTCCTTGGCGATGCGTTCGATCTCGGCCATGGCATCACCGGAGGCCACGCCCGCGGCGGGCTCGCCCTGGATCTCCATCGCCGACACGCCGTTGTAGCGTTCCAGGCGCGGCGAACCGTAGTCCCAGCGCTTGGAGGCGAAGGCACTGAACGGCACCATCTCACCCTGCCCGTTCTTCACCGACCAGACGTTGAAGTCGTCCGGGTTCATGCGGAACGGTGCATCGGCCATCACGTACACGCGCTTGACCCGGCCACGGTCGATGAAGTCATCGATGTAGCTGCTGCCCCATGCCGCGGCCAGGGTGTTGTTGATCGAGCTGATCGACAGGCCCAGGGCGTTGGCCTTTTCCACGTCCACGTCGATGCGCAGCTGCGGGGTGTCTTCCTGGCCGTTGGGGCGCACGTTGGCCAGCAGCTTGCTCTGCCCCGCCGCACCCAGCAGCTGGTTGCGCGCGGCCAGCAGGGCGTCATGGCCCTTGCCGCTGGTGTCCTTCAGGAAGAACGTGTAACCCGAACCGATACCCAGTTCCGGCATGGCCGGCGGCGGGAAGGCGAAGATGAAGGCGTCCTTGATCTGGCCCAGCGCGCCCATCGCACGCCCGGTGATCGCACCCACGCTGTGGTCGGCGTCGCGCTCCTTCCAGTCCTTCAGCTTGACGAAGGCCATGCCCGCGTTCTGGCCCATGCCGGCGAAGCTGAAGCCCTGCACGGCGAAGATGGACTCGACCGCGTCAGCCTCGTTCTTCAGGAAGTGGTCTTCCAGCTTGGCCATCGCTTCCAGGGTGCGTTCCTGGGTGGCACCGACCGGGGTCTGCACCAGCGCCATCATGATGCCCTGGTCTTCATTGGGCAGGAACGAGCTGGGCAGGCGCGCGAACAGCACGCCCATCACCACGGCCAGGGCGACGAAGATGCCCATGAAGCGCCACGGGCGATGGATGATGCCCTTCACGCCGCGCTGGTAGGTCTCGCTGGAACGGTCGAAGCCGCGGTTGAAGCCGTTGAAGAAGCGGCCCAGCAGGCCGCTGTGGGCGACATGGTGCTCGCCCTTCTTCAGCGGCTTGAGCATGGTCGCGCACAGCGCCGGGGTCAGCACGATGGCCACCAGCACCGACAGCGCCATGGCCGAAACGATCGTGGCCGAGAACTGGCGGTAGATGATGCCGGTCGACCCGCTCATGAAGGCCATCGGCACGAACACCGCCGACAGCACCAGGCCGATGCCCACCAGCGCGCCGGTGATCTGGCTCATCGACTTGCGGGTGGCTTCCAGCGGCGACAGGCCCTCTTCGGACATGATGCGCTCGACGTTCTCCACCACCACGATGGCATCGTCCACCAGCAGGCCGATGGCCAGCACCATGGCGAACATGGTCAGCATGTTGACCGAGAAGCCGAGCATGGCCAGCACGCCGAAGGTACCCAGCAGCACCACCGGCACAGCGATGGTCGGGATCAGGGTGGCGCGGAAGTTCTGCAGGAACAGGTACATCACCACGAACACCAGCACGATCGCTTCGATCAGGGTCTTGATGACGCCCTTGATCGAGACCTGCACGAACGGGGTGGTGTCGTACGGCACGACGGTTTCCAGGCCGGCCGGGAAGCTGGACTTCATCTCGTCCAGCGCGGTGCGCACGCCCTCGGCGGTGGCCAGCGCGTTGGCCCCGGTGGCCAGGGTGATGGCGATACCGGTGGACGGCTTGCCGTTGTAGCGGGTGACGAAGTCGTAGCTTTCCGCACCCAGCTCGACGCGGGCGACATCGCCCAGGCGCAGCTCGCTGCCATCGGTGCCGCCACGCACCAGGATGTTGCGGAACTGTTCCGGGGTCTGCAGGCGGTCCTGCGCGTTGATGGTGGCGTTGAGCTGCTGGCCCTTCACCGACGGCGCGCCGCCCAGCTGGCCGATGGCCACCTGTGCGTTCTGCGCGGTGATCGCCGCGGTCACTTCATCGACCGACAGCTTGTAGGTGTGCAGCTTGTTCGGATCCAGCCAGATGCGCATGGCGTACTTGCCACCAAACACCTGGATGTTGCCCACGCCCGGCACGCGGCTCAGCGTATCGACGACATTGGAGCCGACGTAGTCGGCGATGTCGTTGGCATCCATGCTGCCGTCGTTGGACACGAAGCCGAGCACCTGCAGGAAGCCGCTGCTGGACTTGGCCACGTTGATGCCCTGCCGCTGCACTTCCTGCGGCAGCAGCGGCATGGCCAGCTGCAGCTTGTTCTGCACCTGCACCTGGGCGATGTCCGGGTTGGTACCGGCCTCGAAGGTGAGGGTGATGGTGGCCTGGCCGTTGGCCGAGCTGTTGGAGGAGAAGTAGATCAGGCCATCAAGGCCCTTCATGTTCTGCTCGATGATCTGCGTCACCGAGTCCTCGACCACCTTGGCCGATGCACCCGGGTAGGTGGCGCTGATCTCGACGGCCGGCGGGGCGACCTCGGGATACATCGACACCGGCAGCTTCACCACCGCCAGCGCACCGGCCAGCATGATGATGATGGCGATCACCCACGCGAAGATGGGTCGATCAATGAAAAAACGTGCCATGGAATTCTCCGCTTACTTCGCGTCGCCGGCCGGCTGGGCGGCAGGCTGCGGGGCGGCGTCCGGCTGTGCCGGGGCGGCGCCCTTCTCGGTGGCCTGCACGGGCATGCCGGGGCCGATCTTCTGCAGGCCTTCGACGATGACCTTGTCACCCGGCTGCAGGCCGTCCTCGACCAGCCACTTGTCGGCCAGTGCGCGGCTGACCTTGACCGGGCGCACTTCCACCTTGTTGTCCTTGCCGACCACCATGGCGCTGGTATCGCCCTTGGCGTCGCGGGCGATGCCCTGCATCGGCACCAGCACGGCATCGGCGCGCACGCCGCCGCCGATCACCGCGCGCACGTACATGCCCGGCATCAGCAGGCCCTCAGGGTTGTCCACCTTCACCCGCAGCGCGTAGCTGCCGGTGGTCGGGTCGACGCTCACTTCGGAGAACTCCAGCGCGCCCTTGTGCGGGAACTCGCTGCCATCTTCCAGCAGGATGGTGACCGGCAGGGTCTGGTTGTCCTGCAGTCGGCCGGCGGCCAGTTCGCGGCGCAGCTGCAGCAGCTCGGCCGAGGACTGGGTCAGGTCGACGTAGATCGGGGTGAGCTGCTGCACGGTGGCCAGTGCATCGGCCTGGCCGACGCTGACCAGCGCGCCCTGGGTGACGCTGGACTTGCCGATGCGGCCGCTGATCGGCGCGGTGATGCGCGCGTAGCCGAGGGTGACGTTGGCTGCGTCCAGCGCGGCCTTGGCGGCACCGACATCGGCCTCGGCCTGCTTCTGCGCGGCCACGGCGTTTTCCAGGTCCTGCTGGCTGACCGCATCGACCTTGGCCAGCTCGGTGATGCGCTTGGCGCTCAGGCGGGCGGCGTTGGCGGTGGCTTCGGCGCGGGCCAGCTGGGCGCGGGCGCTGTTGGCCTGGGCGCGGTAGCTGGCGTCTTCGATCTGGTACAGCGGCTGCCCTTCCTTCACCAGGCCGCCTTCGGTGAACAGGCGCTTGGCGACGATGCCGCTGACCTGCGGACGCACTTCGGCGACCAGGAAGGCATTGGTGCGGCCCGGCAGTTCGCGGGTCAGGCCCACGCTTTCCGACTTCAGCGTGACCACGGTCACCTGGCCGGGGCCTTGCTGGGGCTCGGGGAAGGAAAAAGATTCTCAGCTTGCCGTGATACGCAGCCGCATCCCGGTCCTGGGGCGCGGTTGTCGCAGCGGGCAGGCATCCCCGCGCACGGCGCAGGCATCAGCAGGCGCGCATACACGACGGGGAGCATGGCGGCGAAATATACATACATGCTTGTTTGTTTGTAAAGCGGTACAATTCAGGCTGGTTTCACCGGCACTGGTACCCACTCCCCCGACCCATGGCGCGCAAGACCAAAGAAGACACCCAGGCAACCCGCGAAGGCATCCTTGATGCCGCCGAGGCCTGCTTCCATGAACACGGCGTGGCCCGGACCACGCTGGAGATGATCGGCGCGCGCGCTGGCTATACCCGCGGCGCGGTGTACTGGCACTTCAAGAACAAGACCGAGGTGCTGGCCGCGATCATCCAGCGGGTGCACCTGCCCTTCATGCAGGAACTGGAGCGCACCTCCAGCGACGAGCGGCAGACGCCGATCCACGACCTGCGCGCGGTGATGATCTACTCGTTCATCGAGCTCTCCGAGGATGAGCGCCTGCGCAAGACCATGGAAATCATGCTGCGCAGCGATGCCTCGTCGGAAAGCCGTGCGCTGGCCGAGCTGCAGCAGTCCGGCTTCCGCGATGCGCTGGACCGGATGGAGCGCGCCCTGCGCCGCGCCCAGGACCTGGGCCAGCTGCGCGACGGCGCCGACCCGAAGATCGCCGCGCGCATGCTGCATGCCACCGTGCTGGGCGTGCTGCACGGGGCGATGGTCGAACCGGAACTGATGGACCTCAAGCGCGACGGCATGCTCGCGCTGGACATGACCCTGACCGCCTACGTGAAGGAAGGCGTGTTCGTGCCGGGCTCGATTCCCGAGCCGCTGCCGTAGGGTCGGAGCCGCCGGGCATGGCCCGGCGCTACCGGGGCGGTGTGAGCAGGCAGCGCTGCAGTAGATCCACGCCATGCGTGGATGCGCAGCATCCAGATCGGCCCTCACAGCCGATACAGGCTGCCGGCGCCATCCGTCGATGCCTGTTCAATGCTGTCGGCCATCGGCAACCCCAGTGACCAGCCTTGCGCCATGGCATGCGCATCACGCACGGGATCGGACGCCCTGGCGCGCTCATTGCGTATCCGGCAGGTTTCGGGATCGTTGGCGAACAGGCCGCGCGCGAACATCCTGCCCTGCTCTGCCAGCTTCGCGGCCTTGGGTGCGCGCAACGCGGTGAAGCGCTGCAGTGCTGCATGCAGGCAACCGTTCCCATCCAGGTACCGCGCAAGATGCCACGCATCTTCCAGCGCCTGGCAGGCGCCCTGGCCCGAGGTCGGCAGCGGCGCATGTGCCGCATCTCCAACCAGCAGCACGTTGGCGCGGCTCCATGTATCCAGCGGCTCCAGGTCATGCACGGCAATCCGCTGGATGGAACGCGCCGGCGTAGCCGCGATCAGGCGGGTGACCGGCTCCGGCCACGCAGCGAACAGATCCATGACTTCGCCCTGCAGCGCTGTTGCGGGCGTCGCCGCCGGCAGTGGCCGCGCCTGCGCAGCCGCCCAATACACCTGATCGGTACGGATCGCGACGCAGCCGAAGCGATCGCCCCGGCCCCAGTAATCCTGGATGCCGATGTCGCTGACCAGCGCATCATCCGCCTGTGCAATCCCGATCCAGTTAACGAAGCCCTGGTAGATGGGTGTGTTGTCGCCGGCAACGAAGCTGCGTGCGACCGAGTTCATACGCCCGTCGGCGCCAATCAGCAGATCGGGGCGGGTGTGCGTCCCGTTCTCGAACCGCGCCACGGCCCTGCCATGGTCGTCCAGCGCCACCGCGACCGCACGATGCCCGAACGACACCGGGATGCGAGCCCGCGCCACGTGGTCCAGCAGTACCGCCTGCAGGTCCCGACGCAGGATCGTGTGCGTCGGGTACCCCATGATCCGGTCCAGCAGCGTGATATCCAGGCCGCCCAGCGACTCACCCGCTGCATCCCTGCGCTGCACCGATACGGGCCGGCCACCCACGGCCGCGACATCCTGCAGCACGCCCAGTTCCTGCAGCACGAAGCCGGCGTTCGGCCACAGGGTCACTCCGGCACCCATGGTTGCCGGCCCGGTCCTGCGTTCGTAGACGTGAACCCGGTGTCCCTGCCGGTGCAGGGCCAGCGCAACGCTCAGACCTGCAATGCCGCCGCCCAGTATTCCGATGTCCATTCCGCTGCATGCCTCGTCGATTCGCCCGGACCACCCACAAAGGGCATCCAACGGGCGGGACTGCATTCTGGACCTTGCCATTTCAGCCAACTAGCATGCTGAATTGGCCTACTTTCATACCCGCACCGGGATAATCATGCGCAGCGCCCTCGACCTCAACACCGTCCGTGTCTATGTAGCCGTCGTAGACGAGCAGAGCTTTGCCGGCGCGGCGCGACTGCTGGCGCTGCCGTCGTCCAACGTCAGCCGCCACGTCGCCTCGCTGGAACGCAGGCTGGGGGTGCGATTGCTTGAACGCAGCACCCGCCATCTGCGCATGACCGAAGCGGGCAGGCTGCTGTACGAGCGCGCAAAGCCACTGCTCGACGCGCTGCTCTCCACCGAGGGGGAGCTCGGCGCCGTGCAGCGCGAACTGAAAGGACCGCTGAGGATGTGCATGCCCAACGAAGCCCCCAGGCTTCTGGCGCCGATCCTCGCCGAGTTCTGCAGCCTCCACCCCGGCATTGAACTGGAATGCGATACGCGCCCCACCGGCCTGGAAGTGCTGCGCGAAGACATGGACCTGTCCATCGTCTTCCACCGCGGGCGCCAGGACGACAGCGCGTTCATCACCCGCGAACTGGCGACCTTGCCCAGCATCGTGGTCGCAGCGCCTGCTCTGCTGGCCAGGACCGGAATGCCGCGCCAGGTGCGTGAACTCAAGTCGCTGCCCTGCATCACCACCGTGAGTGCCCTGAAGGGCCAGCCCTGGCAGTTTGTCGACGCGGCAGGCGACATCGTCAAAGTACCAGTGCGCAGCCGTTATCGCGTCAACAGCGGGGAGCTGGCCGTGGCAGGCGCGCGCCAGGGACTCGGCTTCGCGATCGTTGCGGCCTCGCCGTGCCAGGAAGACCTTGCCGCCGGCCGATTGCAGGAAGTGCCGCTGGATCTGAGCCCCGCGCCACTGCAACTGCTGGGCGCCTACAGCCACCGCCACTCCGTCACCGCACGGGTGCGGGCCTTGCTGGAATTCATCCAGGCGCGGCTGGCAGCGATGCGGTAGATCCACGCCATGCGTGGATGAAGCCGCCGGGCATGGCCCGGCGCTACCGAAGCAAGAAAGCCGCCTTTCGGCGGCTTTCTTCGTTACAGGATGTAGCGGCTCAGGTCCGGGTCCTGCACCAGTTCACCCAGATGCGCATCGACGTAGGCGCTGTCGATGGCCAGGGTTTCACCGTCGCGGTCCGGTGCTTCGTAGCTCAGCGAATCCAGCAGGCGCTCCAGCACGGTGTGCAGGCGGCGCGCACCGATGTTTTCCTGGCGCTCGTTCACCTGGAAGGCGATCTCGGCCAGGCGGTCGATGGCATCGGCGGTGAAGCTGACCTTGACGCCCTCGGTGGCCAGCAGCGCTTCGTACTGCTTGGTCAGCGCGGCCTTCGGCTCGGTCAGGATGCGCACGAAGTCGTTCTTGCTCAGCGCGCCCAGTTCCACGCGGATCGGGAAACGACCCTGCAGCTCCGGGATCAGGTCGCTGGGCTTGGCCAGGTGGAACGCGCCCGAAGCGATGAACAGGATGTGGTCGGTCTTGATCGTGCCGTACTTGGTGGACACGTTGGAGCCTTCCACCAGCGGCAGCAGGTCGCGCTGCACGCCTTCGCGCGAAACGTCGCCACCACCCACGTTGTCGCCGCGCTTGGCGACCTTGTCGATCTCGTCGATGAAGACGATGCCGTGCTGTTCGCAGGCTTCGATCGCCGCAGTGCGGATGTCGTCCTCGTTGACCAGCTTGCCGGCTTCTTCCTCGATCAGCAGCGGGCGCGCGGCCTTGATGGTCAGCGTGCGCTTGTGCGCCTTGGCGCCACCGCCGAGGTTGGCGAACATCGACTTCAGCTGCTGGCCCATCTCCTCCATGCCCGGCGGGGTCATGATGTCCATGCTGACGTTGGCGGCGAGGTCGAGTTCGATTTCGCGCTCGTCCAGCTCGCCGTTGCGCAGCATCTTGCGGAACTTGATGCGGGTCTCGTTGTCCTGCGCCGACGGCTCGTTGCGGGCCACTTCCGGATCGAAGCCGATGCCACCGCTGCGGCGCGGCAGCAGCGCATCGAGGATGCGGTCTTCAGCGCGTTCTTCGGCCTGGGTACGCACGCGCACCTTGGCCTGTTCGCGATAGAGCTTGACCGCGGTATCGGCCAGGTCGCGGATGATCTGCTCGACGTCCTTGCCGACGTAGCCGACTTCGGTGAAGCGGGTAGCTTCGACCTTCACGAACGGCGCATTGGCCAGGGTGGCCAGGCGGCGGGCGATCTCGGTCTTGCCGACGCCGGTCGGGCCGATCATCAGGATGTTCTTCGGCATCACTTCATTGCGCAGCTCAGGCACCAGCTGCATGCGGCGCCAGCGGTTGCGCAGGGCGATGGCCACCGCGCGCTTGGCGTCGTGCTGGCCGACGATGTGCCGGTCCAGTTCCTGCACGATTTCGCGCGGGGTCATGGTGGCGGAGGAAACTTCGATCTTCGACATGGATGTGCTCACGAATTCGTTGTCTACGATGCCGGAACCGAACGGCTCCGGACGGTAGCGCCGGGCCATGCCCGGCGAATCTGGAATGTCTGTGACGGGTTCCCCGTCACAACTCCTCGACCACCACGTTGCGGTTGGTGTAGATGCAGATGTCGCCGGCGATGCCGATCGCTTCGCTGGCAATCGTGCGTGCATCCAGTTCGGTGTGCGCCATCAGCGCGCGTGCGGCCGACAGTGCGTAGGAACCACCGGAACCGATGGCGATGATGCCGTCCTCCGGCTCGATCACATCGCCAGTGCCGCTGATGATCAGCGAGGTTTCCTTGTCGGCCACGGCCAGCAGGGCTTCGAGCTTGCCCAGGCGGCGTTCGGTACGCCAATCCTTGGCCAGCTCGACGGCGGCGCGCTGCAGCTGGCCATGCTTTTCCAGCTTGGCCTCGAACAGCTCGAACAGGGTGAAGGCATCGGCGGCGGCACCGGCGAAGCCGGCCAGCACCTGGCCGTCGCGGCCAAGGCGGCGGACCTTGCGCGCGTTGCCCTTCATCACCGTGTGGCCGAGGGTGACCTGGCCATCACCGGCAATGGCCACGTGATCGCCGCGGCGCACGCAGACGATGGTGGTGGCGTGGAAAACATTGGGATTCTGACTGGGGTCCATGCGGCCTCCGATAGCTGTTCACGGGACATGGGGACAGCGCCGGGAGCGATCAAGCCTGCGCGGATGGCTGTCGTTCAGCGCTTGGCATGCGAAGGCCGCTCTGGATTCGGCTCGATGCCCCAGCCGATGTACCAGTCCTCGCCCTGGGTTTCGATGGGGTGCTGGGTGCGGCCCGAGCCGTTGCCACAGGCCAGCGCGTCGGCCGCGCAGTAGCGGTCACAGCCCCAGCAGATGCGTTCGGGGTGCCGGGGATGCAGGGGAATGGGCTTTGCCATGCTGGCGGTTTCCTCGTGGCCTGCGGCCACGATGCGCCGATGGCGCCCACCCTGCCCTGATGCAGATCAAGCGGGGGCTATTCAGCCTTGTCGGGCGGACTGTTGCGGCGCTTGGCTCGCGGATGCGCGGCGTCGTAGACCTTGGCCAGGTGCTGGAAATCCAGGTGGGTATAGATCTGCGTGGTGGCGATGTCGGCGTGGCCGAGCAGTTCCTGCACGCCGCGCAGATCGCCGGAGGACTCGAGGATGTGGCTGGCGAAACTGTGCCGCAGCATGTGCGGATGCACGTGCTTGAACAGGCCCTGGCGCTGGGCCAGCTGGCGGATGCGGATCTGCACCGCACGCTGGCTGATCGGCCCGTTGCGGCCGGGGAACACCGGCGTCGCCGGGCCACCGCCACTTTCCGCGCGCCAGGCCTGCAGCGCTTCGCGTGCGGGTCGCCCGAACGGCACCCGGCGCTGGCGGTTGCCCTTGCCGAGCACGTTGACCAGACCGCTGTCGAAATCCAGGTCGCGCCAGGTCAGCGCGCACACTTCGCTCAGGCGCAGGCCCGAGGAATAGAACAGTTCCAGCAGCGCACGGTCGCGGCGGCCGAGTTCACCTTCCGGTTCCAGTTCGACCAGCTGCACCGCTTCATCGGCATCGAGCACCTGCGGCAGGCGACGCGGCGCACGGGGCGCCTTCAGGGTCGCGGCCGGGCTCACTTCGATGCGTCCATGCTTGAGCAGCCACGCATAGAAGCTGCGGCAGGCCGACAGGCGGCGCTGCAGGCTCTTGGCCGACAGCCCGCGACGATGCTCGTCGGCGACGAACTGGCGCAGCGTTTCAGCATCCAGTGCCTCCACCGCCACGCCGCGCGGTTCCACCCACACGGACAGCGCGTCCAGGTCACGACGGTAGGCGTCGAGCGTATGCGCCGACATCCGCCGTTCCACCTGCAGGTGCTGCAGGAAGTGCTGTACCGCGCTCATCGTCGTGCGTCCCGGCTCAGCGCTCGAAGCGCTTCAGGCCGGCGACCAGGGCATCACCCATCATGCGCAGGAACAGCGTGCCCATGCCCGGGTAGAAGCGGTTGGCATCGTGGCTGCCGACGGCGATCAGGCCGATGCCCGGCAGCGGCAGCAGTGCGGTGGTCTGCACTTCATCGCTGCGCGCGCCGTACAGCACGGCATTCTTTTCCGGCTGCAGGCGCCCGCAGATCGGCTCGCCGTCCTTCAGGCAATCGCGGAACGGGCCCAGCTGCGCGTCGTCGGCGGCAATCACCTGCAGCCATTCGGCCTGCTCCAGGCCCGCCACCGGCGTGTGCACCACCAGCCGCACCAGGTCACCGGCAAAATCTTCCTGCAGCGACGCCGCCATCGCACGCAGGGTGTCGGCGGCGTTGTCCTGCTTCATCAGGGCCAGGGTCAGCTGGTGCGTGCGCACCGCCAACCGCTCGTTGACCTGGGCAGTGGCGCCCAGGTCGGCCAACCGTCGCGCCAGCTCGCGGTTCTTCTCGCGCAGCACTTCCAGCTGGTAGCTGGCCAGCGACGCGGTCGGGCCGTCATCGCGCGGCACCACCAGGGTCAGGGCCAGGTCCGGGAACTGCTTGAGGAAGCCGGGATGGCGCCGCAACCACGCAGCGACGTCATGGCCCCCGAGCTTGTCGACGGTCTCACTCATGCGATCCACTCCCCTTCGAAGACGAATGCGGTCGGGCCGGCCATCACCACCGGCTGGCCTTCGCCCGGCCACTGGATGCGCAGCTCGCCACCGGGCAGGCTGATGCGTGCATCGGCCTGCAGGCGGCCGCGCTGCATCAGGGTGACGGCCGCTGCACAAGCACCGCTGCCGCAGGCCAGGGTTTCGCCGACGCCACGCTCGTACACGCGCAGGCGCGCATGGTCCGGTCCCATCACCTGGGCGAAGCCCACGTTGACCGACTGCGGGAACGACGCATGCTGCTGCAGCAGTGCGCCGACGCGCTCGACCGGCGCGGCATCGATCAGGCCCACTTCGATGACCGCGTGCGGATTGCCCATCGACACCGCCGAGAAGCGCACGGTTTCGCCCTGCAGCGGCATCAGGTATTCATCGCGCGCATGGGCGAAGCCCACCAGCGGCACCTGTGCCGGTTCGAACGCCGGCACGCCCATGGCCACCGAGAAGCGGCCATCGCCCAGCACCTGCACGTCGTGGCTGGCCAGCGGGCTGTCGATCACGAAGCGCTCGCCCTGCGCACTGCCCTCGCGCACCAGCCAGGCGGCGATGCAGCGCGCGCCGTTGCCGCACTGTTCGGAATTGGAGCCATCGGCATTCCAGATCCGGTAGGACGCCACCGAGCCTTCCGCGCGCGGGGCCTCGATGGTCAGGATCTGATCGCAGCCCACGCCGGTATGGCGGTCGGCCAGGCGCGCGGCCAGTTCCGGGGTGGGCGGCGGCGTGCCGTCACGCAGGTCGATCACTACGAAATCGTTGCCCGCACCGTGCATCTTGCTGAAGCGCAGGGCGTTGGAGCCAGCCTTACTCATCCCCACCGTCCACCGGCTTGATCGGGTCCGGGGTAACCGAGGGGCTGCCGTCGCTGGTCGGCTGGGTCGCGGCGGGGGTGGCTTCCGGGCTGGCTTCGGGCGCGACGGCCGGTTCGACCGTCTCTTCCACCGGCACCGGCTTCTGCGGCAGTACCAGCGGGCCCTTGTTGCCACAGGCGGACAGGAACAGCAGCGAGGCCGCTGCCAGCGGAATCAGGATGGCGTTGCGATGGGGGATCTTCATGCGCCCGAGTATAGCCATTGGCGGCTGAGCGGTTGGTAGAGTCGACCGTTGGTCGACTATCGCGCGCAGCGCGGGGTTTTCGCCGGCGGCCGGGACAGCAGTCGACCAACGGTCGACTCTATCCCGCCGGCGGGGGCAGCGGCCGTGTCCACAGCCAGATCGCCACCACGGTCATGCTGCCGATGGAAAACCACTTCACCCAGGCGATCGGCACGCACCACAGCATGATGCCGGCGCACGCGGCCATGGTGATCGTGGCCATCCACTTGCCGTAGCGGCTGACCGCACCGTGCGCCTGCCAGTTGGCGATGGCCGGGCCGAAACGCGGGTGCTGCAGCAGCCAGGTGTGCAGGCGCTCGGAACCGCGCGAGGCGGCCCAGGCCGAAATCAGGATGAATACGGTGGTCGGCAGGCCCGGCACGAAGATGCCGACGATGCCGGTGCCGAGGCTGACGTAGGCCAGCAGCCACCACGCCCAGCGGAAGCGCACCACGCGCGGCGGCGGCGTGTCATCCGGAGGTGGTGGTGCGGGCGCGGTCATGGCCGCAAGGATACCGGTTCAGGGTGCCAGGCAGTGCCCGGCACCCTGGCGCGATCACGGCTGGACGATGCCCAGCTGCTGCAGCACGAACGCATACGACTCGGACAGCTCGCGGTAACGCTGGAAGCGCCCGGACTTGCCGCCGTGGCCGGCTTCCATGTTCGTGCGGAACACGATCGGGTAGTGGCCGGTGTTGTCGTCACGCAGCTTGGCCACCCACTTGGCCGGTTCCCAGTACTGCACCTGCGAATCCCACAGGCCGGTGCCCACGAACAGCGACGGGTAGGCCTGCTGCTTGACGTTGTCGTAGGGCGAGTAGGACAGCATGTAGTCGTAGTACTGCTTCTGCTCCGGGTTGCCCCACTCGTCGTACTCGTTGGTGGTCAGCGGAATGGTCGGGTCGAGCATGGTGGTGACCACGTCGACGAACGGCACCTGCGCCACCATCACCCGGTAATCCTGCGGCGCCTGGTTGGCCACCGCGCCCATCAGCAGGCCACCGGCGCTGCCACCGGAGGCGGCGACGCGGTCCTTGGCCGCCCAGCCCTGCGCCACCAGGCCACGGGTGACGTCGATGAAGTCGTTGAAGGTGTTCTGCTTGTGCAGCAGCTTGCCGTTCTCGTACCAGTCGCGGCCCATTTCCTGGCCGCCACGGATGTGCGCGATGGCGTAGACCACGCCACGGTCGAGCAGGCTCACCGCGGTCTGGTTGAAGTACGGGTCCATCGACATGCCGTAGCTGCCGTAGGCGTACTGGAACAGCGCGCCCTTGCCATCCTTCTGGTAGCCCTTGCGGTAGACCAGCGACACCGGCACCTTCACCCCGTCGCGCGCGGTGATCCAGACGCGGTCGGTTTCGTATTTCGAGGCGTCATAGCCGATGACCGGCTGCACCTTCAGCTGGCGACGCTCGCCGGTGGCGGTGTTCAGTTCGAACACGGTGGTCGGGGTGGTCATCGAGGTGTAGACGTAGCGCAGCCACGGCGTGTCGGCCTCGGTGTTGTCGCCGAGGCCCATCGAATACGCCGGCTCGTCGGCCTTCACGTAGTCGCTGCGGCCATCCTTGAACAGCAGGCGGATGCGCTCCAGGCCTTCGGAACGTTCGGCGATGGCGGTGTAGCTGTCGAACAGCTCGAAGCCTTCGATGAACACGGCATCGTCATGCGCGATCCAGTCCTTCCACTGCGCACGCGAGGTGGCATCGGTCGGTGCGGTGACCAGCTTGAAGTTCTTCGCCCCATCGTTGGTGCGGATCACCCAGCGGCCGTCGTAATGGTCGGCGTCGTACTCGACGTCACGCTGGCGCGGGGCCAGCACGGTGAAGGTGGTCGGGTCGCTGGCCGGCGCGTAGCGCTCTTCCGAGGACACGGTGCTGTGCACGCCGATGGTGATGAAGCGATCGTCGCGGGTGCGGCCGATGCCCATGTAGAAGCTGTCGTCCTTCTCTTCGTAGACGACGGTGTCGGCGCTGGCCGGGGTGCCCAGCACGTGCTTCTTCACCCGCACGGTCAGCAGGGTTTCCGGATCGTTCTCGACGTACAGCACGGTGCGGTTGTCGTCGGCCCAGACCAGGTTGCCGGAGCTGCCGGTGATGACATCGGGCAGCACCTTGCCGGTGGCCAGGTCCTTGAAGCGGATGGTGTACTGGCGGCGGCCGACATCATCGTCGGCCCAGGCCAGCAGCTGGTTGTCCTGGCTGACTTCCATCGCGCCGACGCTGAAATAGCCCTTGCCGGCGGCCATCGCGTTGACGTCCAGCAGGATTTCCTCGGCCGCCTCCATGCTGCCCTTGCGGCGCGCGTGGATGGGGTAGTCCTGGCCGGTCTCGTAGCGGCTGTAGTACCAGTAGCCGCGCTCGCGCGCCGGCACGCTGGAATCATCCTGCTTGATGCGGCCGACGATTTCCTTGTACAGGGTGTCTTCGAGCGGCTTCAGCGGCGCCAGCAGCTGGTCGGTGTAGGCATTCTCGGCCTGCAGGTAGGCCAGCATGTCCTTGTTCTCGCGCTTGTCGTCGCGCAGCCAGTAATAGTCGTCGTTGCGGGTGGCGCCGAACGGCGCCTTGACCTCGTGCGGGTGCCTGGCGGCATCCGGCGGAACGGGCGGGGTGGCGGCGGTAACGGTGCTGGTCATCAGGCTGGCAAGCAACAGGCAGAGGGTGGATTTCATGAGATAGGGCTCCTTGTGCGGTTACGCAATGGCGTCCGTGGCGCAGGTAGAGTCGAGCTTGCTCGACTGACCGCAACCGCAGTCGAGCAAGCTCGACTCTACCACCGCTGCGGCGGCCCCTGCCGGCGGCGTACCATGGCGGCATGAGCACCCTGCCCCACACGCCGGGCTACAGCCGGCGCAGCCATGAAATTGCCCCCTTCCACGTGATGTCCCTGCTGGCCCGCGCGCAGGCGCTGGAACAGGCCGGCCACGACGTGATCCATCTGGAGATCGGCGAACCGGACTTCACCACCGCCGAACCGGTCGTGCGCGCTGGCCAGGCCGCACTGGCCGCTGGCCATACCCGCTACACCGCCGCGCGCGGCCTGCCGGCCCTGCGCCAGGCGATCAGCGGTTTCTACCGCAGCCACTACGGCCTGGACATCGATCCCGAGCGCATCCTGGTCACCCCCGGTGGTTCCGGCGCGCTGCTGCTGGCCAGCAGCCTGCTGGTCGACCCGGGCCGGCACTGGCTGCTGGCCGACCCCGGCTATCCCTGCAACCGCCACTTCCTGCGCCTGGTGGAAGGCGGCGCGCAGCTGGTGCCGGTCGGCCCCGACACCGCCTACCAGCTGACCCCCTCGCTGGTGGAACAGCACTGGAATGCCGACAGCGTCGGTGCGCTGGTCGCCTCACCCGCCAACCCCACCGGCACCGTGCTGTCGGCCGATGAACTGGCCGCGCTGTCGACCTCGCTGCATGCGCGCGGTGGCCACCTGGTGGTGGACGAGATCTACCACGGCCTGACCTATGGCCTGGATGCGCCCAGCGTGCTGCAGGTGGATGACAGCGCCTTCGTACTGAACAGTTTCTCCAAGTACTTCGGCATGACCGGCTGGCGGCTGGGCTGGCTGGTGGCGCCGCCGGCGGCGGTGCTCGATCTGGAGAAGCTGGCGCAGAACCTGTACATCAGCGCGTCGAGCATCGCCCAGCATGCCGCCCTCGCCTGCTTCAGCGAGGAATCGATGGCGATCTTCGAACAGCGCCGCGAGGCGTTCCGCCAGCGCCGCGATTTCCTGCTGCCGGCCCTGCGCGAGCTGGGCTTCCGCATCGAAGTGGAGCCGC
The DNA here is from genome assembly GCF_016624625.1 of Stenotrophomonas sp. S41. NCBI lineage: Bacteria > Pseudomonadati > Pseudomonadota > Gammaproteobacteria > Lysobacterales > Lysobacteraceae > Stenotrophomonas > Stenotrophomonas sp. S41. Next base: position 21,569 of record NZ_JACVTV010000049.1, read on the forward strand.
AGGGCGCGTTCTATCTGTACGCCGACGTCAGTGCGTTCACCGACGATGCGCAGGCGTTCTGCGCGCACTTCCTGGAAACCGAGCATGTGGCATTCACCCCGGGCCTGGATTTCGGCTTCCACCGGGCCAACCAGCACGTGCGCCTGGCGTATACGCAGGAAGTGCCGCGGCTGCAGGAGGCGGTGGAGCGGATCGCGCGTGGGTTGAAGCGATTCCGGTAGCGCCGGGCCATGCCCGGCGATCGCGCCGCACGGCCAACGAAAAACGCCGCCCGAGGGCGGCGTTTTTCATTCCATCACTTGCCGCCCAGGCGCTCCCACAGGAAGCTGTAGGCCAGGGCCGACATGTGCGCGGCCTGCGCGTTGTTGGCTGCGCCGCCGTGGCCACCTTCGATGTTCTCGTAGTAGGTCACGTCCTTGCCGGCGTCGATCATCTTCGCCGCCATCTTGCGGGCGTGGCCCGGGTGCACGCGGTCATCGCGGGTGGAGGTGGTGAACAGCACCGGCGGGTAGGTCTTCTTCGCGTCGAACAGGTGGTACGGCGAGAAGGTCTTGATGAACTCCCAGTCGCTGGTGTCCGGGTTGCCGTACTCGGCCATCCACGAGGCACCGGCCAGCAGGTGGCTGTAGCGCTTCATGTCCAGCAGCGGCACCTGCACCACCACGGCACCGAACAGTTCCGGGTACTGGGTGAGCATGTTGCCGGTGAGCAGGCCACCGTTGCTGCCGCCCTGCACGCCCAGGTGCTTGGCCGTGGTGATCTTGCGGGTGACCAGATCCTGCGCGACCGCGGCCATGTCTTCATAGGCCTTGTGGCGGTTCTGCTTCAGCGCCGCCTGGTGCCAGCGCGGGCCGTACTCGCCACCGCCACGGATGTTGGCGACCACGTACACGCCGCCCTTTTCCAGCCAGGCGCGGCCCATGCCACCGGAGTAGCTCGGGGTCAGCGAGATCTCGAAGCCACCGTAGCCGTACAGCAGGGTCGGGTTGGAACCGTCCAGCTTCATCGCCTTGTCGTGCACCACGAAGTACGGCACGCGGGTGCCGTCCTTGCTGGTGGCGAAGTGCTGCTCGATCACCTTGCCCTCGGCATCGAAGAAGGCCGGCATGGTCTTCAGCGTTTCCGGGGCCTTGCCGATGTCAGCCAGGGCCAGGGTAGTCGGGGTCAGGTAATCGGTGGCGGTCAGCCAGACGGCGTCGCTGTCGTTGCTGTCCACTGCGCCCACGGCCAGGGTGCCGAAGGCCGGCGCACCGACGAACTCACTCTTCTGCCAGCCCTTGGCACCCGGGGTCAGCACCGACAGGCGGTTCTTGACGTCGTCGAGCACGTTCAGCACGAGGTGGCTCTTGGTCCAGGTCGCACCGGCCAGCGAGGTGGTCGCGGTCGGGGTGAACAGGACTTCGAAATCACGCTTGCCGGCCAGGAAATCGTCGAGCTTTGTCGCCAGCAGCGAGCCGGAGGCGTAGGTCTTGCCGCCCACGGTCCACGGGTCGCGCAGTTCCAGGGTCAGCCACTGCTTGTGCAGGCCCTTCTCGGCCGAGTTCGGCGCGTCGATCCTGGTCAGCGTGCCATTGTCGGCGCGCAGGTACAGCTCGTTGTTGTAGAAGGCCAGCGTACGGCTGACCAGGTTGCGCTCGAAGCCCGGGGTGTCATCGTGCATCGCCGCGATGTACATGTCTTCCGGCTTGCCTTCGTAGACCACGCTGGCCGAGGCCAGCGGCGTGCCGCGCTTCCACAGCTTGGCCACGCGCGGGTAGCCGGAGGTGGTCATCGAACCGGCACCGAAATCGGTGTAGACGAACACCGAATCACGGTCGATCCAGCCCAGACCGCCCTTGGATTCGGGGCGGAAGAAGCCGTCCTTGATCCAGGTCTTGTTGGCCAGGTCGAATTCGCGGGTGACATCGGCATCGGCGCCGCCGCGCGACAGCGCGATCAGGCAGCGGCTGTAGTCCGGGCGCAGGCAGTCGGCGCCGTGCCAGACCCAGTTTTCGCCCTCGGCCTTGTTCAGTGCATCCAGATCGAGCACGGTTTCCCACTGCGGCGAGGCCTTGCGGTACTCGGCCAGGGTGGTGCGGCGCCACAGGCCGCGCTCGTGCTGCTGGTCCTTCCAGAAGTTGTAGTAATAGTCGCCGATCTTCTGCACGCCGGGGATCTTGGCGTCCGAATCGAGCACCTCGCGGATGCTGGCTTCCATCTGCTTGAAGGCCGGGGTCTGCGCCAGGCGCCCCTCGGACTTGGCATTCTGTTCCTTGACCCAGGACAGCGGCTTGTCGCCGGTGACGTCCTCCAGCCAGGCGTAACGGTCGGTTTCTTCAGCAGCCACGGCGGTCCCCACCGAAGCAGCGGTCATCATGCCGGCCAGCAGGCAGGCGGAAGCGAATCGTGACATTGCGGTTCCAGGCAGTCATAAGCGCTGGAACGCTAGCACGGATCCCCGGGGCCGCCCCCGTGTCGAAGGTCAGGCCGCAGCGGTACGCGCGCGCCGCGCCCGTGCCGGCAGGCGCCTGGCCTGCACGCCCGGCTGGCGCAACCGGCGCAGCCAGGCGCGCAGCGGCAACGGGCAGCCCAGCAGCGCCCACCAGGCCGCCACCGGCATGCCCACCAGCCACAGCGGCAGCCAGCCCAGCCAGACACTGCTGCCGCGCGCGGCCGGCCACACCAGCACCAGCGCAAGCCCGGCCAGGGCCAGCTGCTGCACGCTGCGCAGCAGGCGACGGTCGGAGGCGAAGCTGTCGCGTTCAGCAGGGTTGCGACGGGAAGAGCGAGCGTTCATGGGCGTTCTCGACGATTCGATGATGCCCAGCTTGGCGCGCCGCCTTCTCAGGAGCTGCGACACCATTGACGGATCGAGCACGCACAGTCGACCATGCTTGGGCACCCAATGGAGCTCGCTCCCGCATGTCCTCGATCCGCCCGTTCTGCGCCGTGTTGCTGGCTCTGTCCCTTGGAGGCCCCGCGCTGGCCGCCAGCGACCCGCCGTCGCCGCGCGCCAGCGCATCGGGGGCCTCCGAATATGGTGCGCCGATCGATCTGCAGCGTTTCATGGGCACCTGGTACGTGATCGGCCGCGTGCCGAACTTCATCGAACGCGGCCACGTGGCCAGCGTCAACGAGTACACGCTGCGCGAAGACAACAAGGTGGGCATCGTCTACCGCTACCGCGATGGCTTCGGTGCGCCGCAGCAGGAAGTGCGTGCACGTGCCAGCGTCGACGCCGACAGCGGCAACCACGCCTGGCGCACCTGGTTCTACCGGATCGTGCCGACCCATTCGCGCGTGCTGGAAGTCGCCCCGGACTATTCGTGGGCGATGATCGGCTACCCGGGCCGGGAAATGGCCTGGATCTTCTCGCGCCAGCCGGACATGGACAAGGCGCTGTACAAGGAGCTGGCCGAGCGCCTGCGCGACGAGTACGGCGTGAACACCGACAAGCTCAAGCGCGTGCCGCAGCACGCCGACCAGGTCGGCAAGCTGGGCTACGAAGTCCCGAACGTGCGCTGAGAAAGCGTCGCCGGGCATGACCCGGCGCTACCCGAACGATGCCGGGCGACGCCCGGCGGACGTGACGTGCCCTACGCCGCCCGCGGCTGCACGCGGCGCTCGATCTCGCCAAGCGTGGGCAGCGTCTTCAGGTCATAGGTCGCCTGCAGCGCCAGCCACGATGCGGCATCACCTCCGAAATGACGTGCCAGCCGGGCAGCGGTGTCGGCGGTGATCGCGCGTTCGCCATGGACGATGGCATGCAGGCGGGTGGCCGGAACATCCAGTGCCCTCGCCAACGCGTTCACGCTCAAGGCAAGTGGTGAGAGGAACTCTTCGCGAAGGATCTCGCCGGGATGGATGGCCCGCAGGCGATTGTCGATTGGCTTCATGGCGAATGCCTCAGTGGTAGTCAACGATTTCCACGGATTGCGGACCGCTGTCGGTCCAGATAAAACACAGCCGCCACTGATCGTTGATGCGCAGGCTGTGCTGCCCTTTGCGGTCGCCAGCCAGTGCCTCCAACCGGTTGCCTGGCGGACTGCGCAGGAACGCCAGCGTCTGTGCCGAGTCGAGCATCTGCAGCTTGCGTTCGGCTGCGCGTCGAATCGGCAGCCAAGCGCGCACGCAGTGGCCTTCAAACAAGGCGCGGGTGTGCTTGCAACGGAAGGACTGGATCATTCCGCAAAACGTATTACGTAACGCGGAATATACCAAGCGACTGGAAGTGCTGCCAGTCGCGGTTCGGTGATTCAGGTTTCCTATGGATCGATTGCGTCATGCCGCCGCCGGGCATGGCCCGGCGCTACCCGAACGATGCCGGGCGACGCCCGGCACCGTATTACTTGCGGGTGTAATGCGCGACCAGGCGGTCGCCGAGCATCTGCAGCAGCTGCACCAGGATCAGCAGCACCACCACGGTGACCAGGGCCACGTCGGTGCGGTTGCGCTGGTAGCCTTCGCGCAGCGCCAGGTCGCCCAGGCCGCCCGAACCGATCGCGCCGCCCATGGCGGTGAAGCCGACCAGGGCGACGGTGGTGACCGTGGCTGCAGCAATCAGGCCCGGCCGCGCTTCAGGCAGCAACACCCGGGTAACCAGCTGCCAGGTGGTGGCACCCATCGACTGCGCGGCCTCGACCACGCCACGGTCCACTTCGCGCAGCGCGGTCTCGACCAGGCGCGCATAGAACGGCGCTGCACCGATCACCAGCGCCGGCAGCGTGCCGAGCACACCGATCGACTGGCCCATCAGCCACAGCGACACCGGAATCAGCACGACCATCAGGATGATGAAGGGCACCGAACGCAGCAGGTTCACCACGATCGCCAGCACGCCGTAGGCAAACGGACGGCGCTTCATCTGCGGCGCGCCGAACACGTACAGCAGCACGCCCATCGGCAGGCCGATGGCCAGGGTCAGCGGCAGCGAGCCGGCCATCATCAGCAGCGTCTCGATGGTGGCCTTGCCGATATCCACCCACTTGTCCGCATCCAGGTGGCGGAAGAAGCCTTCAGCAGTAGCGACGATCATCGACGCAGTTCCTCAACGTGCACGCCGGCGGCCACGAACGCGGCCTGCGCGGCGGACTGGTCACCGCCCACCAGGGCGACCACCAGCTGGCCATACGGGGTGTCCTTGATCCGGTCGATGCGGCCGGACAGGATGTTGTAGTCGACGCCGGTCTGCCGCGCCACGCTGCCCAGCAGCGGTTCGTAGGTATCGCCGCCGAGGAAGGTCAGGCGCACGATGCGGCCACCGACCACGTCGAAATCGCGGTGCAGCGTGCCCTCGTCCACATGCTCCGATTCGCTGACGAAACGGCGCGTGGTCGGGTGCTGCGGGTGCAGGAAGACCTGGGTGACCGGGCCGGTTTCCACCAGCTCGCCCGCATCGAGCACGGCCACTCGGTCGCAGACGCGGCGGATCACATCCATCTCATGGGTGATCAGCACGATGGTCAGGCCCAGCTCGCGGTTGATCTTCGACAGCAGCGACAGCACCGAGGCCGTGGTCTGCGGATCGAGCGCACTGGTGGCCTCATCGCACAGCAGGATCTGCGGGCGGGTGGCCAGCGCACGGGCGATGCCCACGCGCTGCTTCTGGCCGCCGGACAGCTGCGCCGGATACTTCGCCGCGTGGTCCTGCAGGCCGACGGTCTGCAGCAGCTCGGCCACGCGCGCGTCGATCTCGGCCCTGGCCATGCCGCCCAGTTCCAGCGGGAAGGCGACGTTGCCGGCCACGGTGCGCGAGGACAGCAGGTTGAAGTGCTGGAAGATCATGCCGATGCGCCGGCGCAGCGCGCGCAGCCCGTCGGCATCCAGCGCGGTGATGTCCTCGCCGCCGATCAGCAGGCGCCCGCCGCTGGGTTCTTCCAGGCGGTTGATCATGCGGATCAGGGTCGACTTGCCCGCGCCGGAATGGCCGATGATGCCGAACACTTCGCCGGCCTCGATGGTCAGGTCCAGCGGTTGCAGCGCGCTCACTTGGCGGCCGGCAACGGCATAGGATTTGTGCAGGCGCTGGAACTCGATCACGGGCGTGGCTCACCGGCAGGGCGATGGAAGGGGCGTGCAGCCTACCAGCGCCGGCGGTTGCGCGCCTGCGCCTTGGGCCAGAATGTTATTCCTTTTGGTTCTAAGCCGCGTGTACCGGGGATGACGGTGGGGGGGGGGGGCCCCCCCGGGGGGGGGGGCCCCCGGGGGGGGGGCCCCCGCGGGG
>NZ_JACVTV010000004.1:0-103782 GCF_016624625.1 Stenotrophomonas sp. S41
GTTCGAAACCCAGCCACGAGGGGCCTCGCCGTTGGCTGGAACCCATCATTCCACGACGGAATTGGCGCCCGGGCCCAGCTGGGCCTACCATCGGCGGTCCCCACCCCCACCGCCCCTTCCATGTCCGCTCCCGCTCCCGCCGCACCACGCCGCTGGTTCGTCGCTGGCGACTTCAATGGCTTCTTCGGCCTGGTCGTCGACAACCTCTCCATCCTTGGCTTCATCGCCATGGCCCTCATCGGCATGTTCCAGTTCCCCGCCGACGTGGTGTTTGGCCGCATGTTCCCCGGCACCGCCTTCGGCGTGCTGGTCGGCAACCTGCTCTACACCCTGATGGCGCGGCGCCTGGCCGCGCGCACCGGCCGCGACGATGTCACCGCCATGCCGCTGGGCCTGGACGCGCCGACCAGCATCGGCATGGCCCTGCTGGTGCTCGGCCCGGCCTTCGTTGCCTTCAAGCAGCAGGGCATGGACCCGCACGCCGCAGCCATCGCCACCTGGCAGCTGGGCATGGCCGCGCTGGTCATCATGGGCGTGCTGAAGCTGATCCTGTCCTTCTTTGGTGAAGCGGTGACCCGTGCACTGCCGCGTGCGGCGCTGCTGGGCTCCATCGCCGGCATCGCGCTGGTGCTGATGGGCCTGCTGCCGCTGCTGGAAACCCTGCGTTCGCCGCTGGTCGGCTTCACCACGCTGGGCCTGCTGCTGTACGTGCTGATCGCCAAGGGCAAACTGCCGGTTCGTGGCCCGGGCGTGCTGCTGGCCTTCGTGTTCGGTACCGTCCTCTATTACGGCCTTGGCCTGGCCGGGCTCGGCGTGCCGGGCTTCCAGGTGCCGGCCTGGGTGCCGCCGCAGGTGGTGCTGCCGCTGCCCACGCTGGGCTTCATCGATGGCCTGCCGACGGCGATGACCTACCTGCCGCTGCTGCTGCCGTTCGGCCTGCTGATGGTGGTCGGTGGCATCAATGTGTCCGAGAGCGCACGCGCGGCCGGCGATGACTACCGCACCCGCGACATCCTGCTGGTGGAAGCAGTCGCCACGCTGGTGGCGGGTGTCTGCGGCGGCGTCGCCCAGACCACGCCGTACATCGGCCAGCCGGCGTACAAGCACATGGGCGCGCGCAGCGGCTACACCCTGCTGACCGGCCTGTTCGTCGGCATCGGCGGCATGCTCGGCATCATCTCCGGGCTGGTGCAGTGGCTGCCGCTGGCGGTGCTGGCACCGATCATCGTCTACGTGTCCATCGACATCACCACCCAGGCCTTCCAGGCCACTCCGCGCCAGCATGCTGGTGCGATGGTGCTGGGCTTCCTGCCGTCGGCGGCGTACCTGCTGGCGATCAAGGCGCCGGGCTGGATTCCGGCCGACCAGATGGGCGCGCTGCTGACCCACGTGGACGGCCATGGCTTGCCGGAACTGGCGGTGATCTTCGCGCTGGGCAACGGCTTCATCATCACCTCGATGCTGTGGATCGCCACGGTGTCGGCGATGGTCGACGGCCGCCTGCGCCGCGCCTGCGGTTTCCTGCTGGTGGCGGCGGCGCTGACCCTGTTCGGCCTGATCCATTCGGTCGACCCGCGCGGTGGCATCTACCTGCCGTGGGACCTGCAGGGCCTGGCACGCATCATCAGCTGGCAGTTCGCGGGTGCCTACGTGGCGCTGGCCGTGCTGCTGGGGCTGCTGTCGCTGCAGAAGCAGCCGGTGAAGCCGTTGGCTGACGCCGGACATTGACGGGGGACGCCGGGCATGGCCCGGCGTCAGGTCTCGCGATCCAGCTCGGGGTAATGGCGGAAGATGCCGTTGGTGTTGAACGCCAGCCGCCGCTCCGAGGCGAGATACGCGGCGATGTTCGGCCGCTTCGCCACCCGCTCCTGCAGCGCCCGCAGCAGGGGCAGGGTGGGTGCCAGCGCCTGCATCCGCTTCGGGAACATGTAATCCAGCCCGCTCAGCAGCTGGAACAGCGAGAGATCCACATAGGAATGCTGGCGCAGCGGGTGGCGGCCACCGTTGGCCTCGATCACCTCCTCGAAATAGCCGAGAAACTTCGGCAGGCGCTCGCTGCGCAGCGCCGTGGCGCGCGCCTTGGCCTCGGCTTTCTGGTCCTCGTAATACTTCGATGCGGCAATCGGATGGTGGGTGTCGTGTACTTCGGCGACGAGGTCGGCAATCGTCAACTGCAGCTGCAGGGCCTGCATGCGCCGTGAAGCAGCCCGCGGCACCAGATCCAGCGTGGGGCCGAGGAAATCCAGGATCGCCGCGACCTGCGCGATCACCTGGCGCCCGGCTTTCAGGAACGGTGGTGCGAAGGGTTGGCCGCCCTCGGTCTGGCCGCGCAGGAACGGTTCCATCACCGCATCGCCGTGGATGCGTGCCATGTCCTCGTACCTGGCACCTGCATCTTCCAGTGCCAGCCGTACGAACTCGCCACGGCCCTGGATGCCGGTCCAGTAATACAGCGCGTAGTGCATGTCCTGTCCCTTCGCAACGAACCAGCCGCCAGAGTCGCTGCATGGACGCAAAGCAGGCGTGAGCGCCGGGCGTGGGTGATGTCAGCGCCTGGCTTCAGGCCTGCGGCGGTGCGACCGGCAGTGCAAAGTCGAAATCGTCCGCTACATGCATCGCGGACAGTCCGGCCACGGGCCGCAGCTGCAGCCCATAGCCCTGTGGAGGGTGCGGTTGCGGAAGGCCGATGTACCCATGGATGGCGACGTCGTAACAGCCCGGCGCCACCTCCAGATAGTCGCTGTTTGGCAGGCGTTCCTGCAGGCGCTGCCGGTAGTGCAGGAAGAAATCCGCATCCCAGGCCATCACCGCGTGCAGGTCGGCGGCGATCAACACGCCGCTGTCCACCCGCAGCGGGGCGCCGGGATGGCTGAAGCAGCGTGTCGCGCCCTCGGGAATACGCGACGGTTCAATGAAAACCGCGTAGTCATCTTCTTCGATGGGATACATCGGCAGCACCACACCCGCCCGCGTGGCCGCATCACCCACTGCCGGATCATCGACGAACCTGCTGAAAGGTTCTTCGCCCGGTGCAAGGTGCTGCCGTAGGAATGCATCCAACACCTTGGCATCAAACAGCACGATGCCGGGCTGGAACAGCCGAAGTGTCGCAGTGTGTTTCATTGGAACTCCAGACTGGGCGAAGCGGGCATTCATGCGACCTGCGCGAAGATGAAGTGTAAACGTGTCAGCGCGCGGTGGAGTGTGGCCGGGAACCCCGGATACGCGTGCAGGTCTGACGTTGTTCAAGCAGTTTGCAGAGCGAGGTTATGCATCATGCAGAAGAGTGGAAAAGCAGTGTGGCCCTGGGTACTGGGCGTGGTGGTAGTGGGCGGTGCGGGCGCGTGGTTGTTCCGCGATCAGTGGCAGGACCTGGCTGATCGTGTGGAGGTGCCCACCCAGGCCGCCGCACCTTCGACGGCGGTACCACCTGCAGCGTCCACCGCTGAACCCACGCCGTCGACATCCGCCATCCAGCATCCGCTCGACACCGACGCCGCTGCCGATCCGGCGCTGCCGAAGATGGAAGACAGTGATACCGCAGCATGGACCGCGCTGAGCGGCCTGTTCAATGGCGAAGGTGGACTGGCCCTGTTGCTGCGTGACCACCTGATCCAACGCCTGGTCACCCACGTGGACAACCTGGACAAGACCAGCGTGCCACCCTCGGCCTTGGCAACGCGGCCGCTGCCCGGCAGCCTGCAGGTGGAAGCCGGCGAGAACGGCGAGCAGATCGCCGCAGGCAACGCGGCGCGCTATGCGCCCTACGTGCAGGCGTTCACCGCGCTCGATCCGGCAGCGGCGGGCACGGCGTACAAGCGCTTCTATCCGCTCATCCAGCAGGCCTACGTCGACCTTGGGCGGCCGCAGGGCTACTTCAACGACCGCCTGGTGGCGGTGATCGATCATCTGCTGGAAACCCCGGAACCGGCGCGACCGCTGGCCGTGGTGCGTGATGAGCGGGGCCGCTATCGCTTCGCCGATCCCGATCTGCAGTCGCGTTCGGTGGGGCAGAAGGCCCTGCTGCGCATGGATGCGACGCAGGAGCGCGCGGTGAAGCAGCAGCTGCGCGCGATCCGCAGTGCGGTGACGCGCGGCTGATATCTGGCGGGTGCGGCGCCACGTGCCGACATGCTAGGGTCGGGCATCGGGTAGACAGGAGTAACCTTGATGCATCGAGGCTGGTTGGGACTGGGTGCCGCGTTCGCGGTCGTCGTGGCCTCGGGCGCGGCAGCGCAGACGCCGGACAGTGCGGATCCGGAGCGGCCCGGCAGCGTACTGAAAGATCCCTATCGCTATACACGCAACGTGCGTGTGGCCGAGCTGACCCCGCTGCAGGCAATGGGCAAAGGATCGAGTGCGAGGGGGCAGCTGGGCAGGGCAGGTTACTTCCGTGTGCGCGGTGAACTCGACGAATCCAGCAAAGCAGCGCGGCTGTGCCTGCAGGCGGTGGCCAATGAACCGGCCGACAGCACCAAGGGAATCGAGTACCTGTGCTCGGCAACCCTGGCCGGCAACCTGCTGATGCAGGGCGACATCGCGGGATGGGCCACGCAGATGCTGCGGGTTCGCGTACAGCTGAAGCGGGACATCCTGCCGCTGTTGAAGAACGAACGAGAGATCCACGTGGCGGGAATCAACGAGCCGGCGTTCGAGCGTTTCACCACCTGGCCGCGCCATGCCATCCCGGTGCAGGCCCCTGCGACCGATATCAGCGTTCCGCTTCAGCTGGAGAACGAACTGCCGATCCTCACATTGAACGTGCGCACTGCCACGGGCGAGCGCGAACTGCGAGTGCATGTTGATACAGGCGCAGCGCACTCGCGCATCGGTCGCGCGCTGGCGGCCGAACTGGGCCTGACGTTGACCGAGGGCTTCATGGCGGCCGACGGCCAGGCCGGCCGTCTGTACGCGCTGGCAACGCCGGTCGAGCTGGATATCGGTGGTTTGCCGGTCCGCGATGTGTCCTTTGCGGTGCTGGGCACGGATGACCTGCCGCGCATCGGCTTGGACGTGCTGCGCGCGCTGGGCCGGGTGCGGATCAACAAGGATTCGCTGGTGATCCAGGCGCCGAACAGCATGGTGCCGTGCACACGGCGGATGGCCACGCTGTCCAGCTTGTGGGGTGATGTGCATGAACTGCGCTATCCGATCCGCACGGGCAAGAGCAATGTGCTGGTCAAGATGGATACGGGCTTCAACGGTGTCTTCCAGGTGCGTCAGATGACACCCCCTGCGGTCCCGGCAGAGGCGCTGGTACAGCGCAAGAACGTGGTCACCATCGAGGGCAGCGAAGACATCGAGTACGTGGTTGCCAACGTACCGGTGATGATCGGCCAGGAAGTGCTGAGCGTGCCTGTCGATCTGGTGCTGACGCCTGCGGCGGACACCGTGTTCTACCAGGAGTGGCGCGCGGGATTCGCTTCGACCCGGCGCTACAGCCTGTACATGGATGTTGCGGGGACTTACGGCTGTCCGGTCAGCGTCGAGGAAGCGCCGCCGTTGTTTCCGCCGAAACCGGTTGCCGCACCGGCCGCCAGCAGCTGATCCGCGACTACAGGGTCTGCAGGAACGCTTCGATGTCCTGCAGATCCTGGCGGCTCAAGCCGCGCGGCCGCAGCAGCGGATCAGGCTGCGGGAACGGCGCTGCGCCCGCCGGCAGCGAGGCCGGTGCCCGCGGGCGCGCGCCGCCCACGTTGTAGAACGCCAGCACGCCCGACAGGCGCGGGATCAACCCGTTGTGCATGTACGGCGCGGTGCTGGCCACGCCGCGCAGCGTTGGCGTGCGGAAGCGGCCGCTGTCGGCCGGATCACCGGTGACCTCGTAGCGGCCCAGATCCTGCCGCGGGCGACCGTGGAAGTGCAGGCCCAGATTGTGGAAACCGTTGTCGGTCAGCGCCGCGCCGTTGTGGCAGTTCATGCACCCGGCCTGGGTGCGGAACAGGTGTAGGCCGCGCAGCTGGGCATCATCCAGTGCACGCGCATTGCCACGCAGGAAACGATCAAAGCGGCTGCTGCGCGGTGACAGGCTGCGCTCGAAGGCGGCGATGGCCTGGCCGAGCTGGGCGGCATTGATACGCGGCTGCGCGAACACCTCGTTGAACTCACGACGATAGGATGCATCGCGGCGCAGGCGACGCACGGCACCTTGGGCAGTGAAGCCCATTTCGATGGGATCGGCGATGGGGTGCAGCGCCTGCTCTTCCAGCGTGGCGGCGCGGCCATCCCAGAACAGCGGTGCCACATGTGCGCTGGCGGCCACGCTGGGCGCGTTGCGGCGGCCGGCCTGGCGGTCATGGCCGAACGACACCCGGCGGCCATCGGCCCAGCCCAGATCCGGGTCGTGGCAGCTGGCACAGGCCAGTTGCCGCGACTTCGAAAGGACCGGATCGAAGAACAGCCGCCGCCCAAGCGCCACCTTGGCCGGCGTCGAAGGATTGTCTGCGGGATCTACCGGTGCCGGCAGTGGCGCGAGTTCCTGCCAGGCCACGCCGGGCTCGACTTCCGGCACGGGCCAGCGCGTGCTGGGGCCGCTGTAGAGCGCGCGCAGGCAGGCACTGTCCGGTCGTGCGGGCAGCACCTCGGGGCAGGGCGTGTCCTGCGCGGGTGCAGGCGTGCCCGCGCTGCCCAGCAACAGGGCGGCGACGGGCAGGGCGAGGCGCAGGGGATGCGGACGTTTCATCGACAATGGCCCGGCAGGTTGCCGCCGGGCCCCAGACTCAGAACGAGTAGCCCAGTTCCAGCCAGTAGCTGCGACCGGGTTCGTAGTAGGTTGCCGTCGGCGTGGTGCCGGTGATGCGGTTGCTGCGGTTGAGTACGTTCTGTACTTCCACCCGTACGTAGGCTTCCTGATTGGCCCGGGTCGCAATGGCGTACTGCAGTGTCGTATCCCAGGTCCAGCCGCTGGGGTTGCGCACGTCCTCATAGACCACCAGCAGGTCATCGCCATGCTGTTCGTACCGGTTTGTCTTCAGCAGTCCTTCGTACCCTGCGCGGAAACTGAAGAAGTTGGACCAGGTCAGCCCAGCAGCGGGAATCTCGGTGCGGGTTGCCAGCCGCGCCGACCACGGGCGTACGTAGTCGAGGGCAGGCAGGTCGTAGCGATGGATGGCGTTGCCGTGGTAGCTGATCAGCTCGTAGAAATCGCCGATGGTGGTGCTGGCATCTTCATAGGTGTTGTAGCTGCGCTTTGATTCAGTATGGTCCAGCGCCAGCTGCGCCGTAGACCGCGTGCCCCACACCGTCAGCGGTTCCTGCGGTGAAACCGAGAGGGTATAGGTGCCGCTGCTGCTGCGTCCCGCGTTGGCATACTCGAACAACGCCGTCTTGTAGACGGTCTTGTCGTAGGGATCGGTGATGCGCTTGCGGATGATGTCGCCACGGTTTCTACGGTCGACGTACTTCACGTTGATGTCCAGGCCGGCGAACTGCTGGCGCCACGCCACCGACCACTCATCGGTATACGGCGTATCCAGATCGGCCACGCGGTTGGCTGTGGTCGCGCGCGTGCCCTCGATGCTGTCCCACGGAGTCGCACTGCTGGTGCGGTTCCGTTCTTCCTGCAGGGCTTCGCGGCCTTCGCTCAGTAGATAGGTGAAGAAATTGCGCCCGTAGTAGCGGTTGCGGCCAACGCTCAGCACGCTGTTGCCGGTGCCGCCGATATCCCACGACGCGGCAAAGCGCGGCGAGAGCGTGGTGCCCTTCCAGAAATCATTGCGGTCCAGGCGCACGCCCGGGCGCAGGCTGAAATTGCCAATGCGGATGTCGTCCTGCAGGTAGGCATCCCACTCGGTACCGGATACCTTGAACGCGCCTGCGTGGTAGAGCACCAGCTTGCTGAAGTACTGTCCCTGTCCCGCCACCAGGGTCGAGGTGCGCGTGAAGACCGGCGACAGCGAGCAGGACTCGGTGTCCTCCACCCCGGTGCTCAACATGCAGCTGGTGGCCGCCGTCGGCGTCTGGAAGTTGTAGTGATCGTTCAGCCGCTCATAGGCGGCATCGCGTCGCTGTACGCCTGCACCGAAGGTCAGGTGATGTTCGGTGGCGCCCCACTGGAAGCGTTCCCGGCTGGCGGAGAAGCGGTAGCCGATCTTGCGGTCATGCTGGTCGACGTTGCCCCAGCTGCCTTCCTGGCTGTAGTTGTTGACGCCCCAGTCCTTCTCTTCTGAACGGGCCCAGAGCTTGTAGTAGCCGTAGTCGCTGCTGCGCGAGCTCTCCAGGTCGCTGTAGGTCAGCGCGTTGCCGAACGACCACGTGCCGGTATCGTAGTCGGCGCGCAGCGAGACCACCGGGCCACCGGACTTCAGGTTGAACCAGGCATTGCGCGTGTTGACCACGAAGTAGGTGTCATCGGTGGGCGAGTAGCTCACGTTGGCCCGCAGTTGCAGGCCCTCACCGTTGTTCCAGTCCGCGGCCAGACTCGCCGCCGTGCTTTCGCGTACCTGCGTGCGCTTGAAGTCATCGGTCGGGCTCACCTTGCCGGCGGTGTATGCACGCAGCGGGATCTCCGAGCGGGTGCGGGTGACGGTGCCGATCAGTCCGATGCCATTGCGCGTGCGTCCTTCCAGGCGTGCGCCCAACTTGTACTTGTCGTATTCCTTCTGGAAGCTCGGCTGGGCCGACTCTTCGTAATTCTCCGCCTGGCCCGGATTCATGATCAGCTCATTCCACGCCGATCGGGCCATGCGGAACCACACCTTGCCCGACAGGCTGTCACCGGCCGTGCGGCTTGTAGCGTCGATCACGCCACCGGTGAAGCCGCCGTACGCCGCAGGCACGTTGCTGTCATAGATGGTGACCTTTTCCAGCAGGTCCGGATCGACGGTGATGCCCTGTGCGGCGCTGGGGACGTTGATGGTCGAGTACGCATCGCCGTTGTGGCCGGGCGCTGCGTTGCTGGCCGGGTCGAGATCGTTGTTGAAGTTCGCACCGTCGATGAGGAACAGGTTCTGGTAGAACGGCGCGCCGTTGATGGAGAAGTCCACCGGGCGGATTTCTCCGCCGTTGCGCGCGCTCCAGCCGGTATTGCTGAACTGCACGGCGGGGTTGATGCGCAGCAGGGAGCCCAGGTCTCCGTTGCCCTTGGCGTAGCCCTGCAGGTAGTCCTGGTCCAGGGTCATGCCTTCGGCGTACAGAAAGTCACGCGAGGCAACGCTGCCGACCCGCAGCGGACGCATCTGGCGCACCGTCGCCGCTGGCGCGGGAGCGGCCTGCAGCGTGTAGCTGCCATCGGCTCGGCGGACTGCACGTAGGCCGCTGCCCTGCAGCAGGGCAGTGAACCCCGCATCGAGGTCGAGGCCTGGCGTAATCGGTGCTGCCTGGCGGCCGCGTGTCAGCGCAGGGTCGAAGGACAGGGCAACCCCGCGTTCGGCGGCGAAGGTGCTCAACGCGCTGCCCAGCGGCGCGGCTGTGGCAGGTGCTGCCGCAGGCGCGTCAGCTGTGGTCTGGGCGAATACGGGCGTGGCAACGAGGGCGGCGGCCAGCAGGCTCACGCGTAGGTGGTTGGAATTCATGGGCATGGGGATCGGGAGGAATAAAGGGCTTCACTCCCTCTGCCACCCGAAACAGGAAAAAGTGTCATCCGCGCGTGGCGGCGGGGCGCAGCTGGGTCCACAGGCCCGACTGGACCTGCACAGCGTAGGTCGCCGCGATCATTGACAGGCTGCGATCAAGATCATCCAGCGGGTAGGCACCGGACACGGGGAGTGCGGCGATGGCTGGATCCACACGCAGCCAGCGGCGGTGATAGCGGCCCAGTTCCTGCACCAGTTGCTGCAGTGGCAGGGCATCGGCCACCAGCATGCCGTGGGTCCAGGCATCGGTGCCGGCGCTGGCAGGCTGCGGTGGTAGCAGCGACTGTTGGCTCCAGCGCAGCTGCGACCCTGCGTCGACCTGACGTTGCAGGGTGCCGACGTCGATGCGCACAGCACCCTGCTGTACCACCAGCAGGGCGTCGTCGGTAAACAAGCGCACGCTGAAACGGGTGCCGAGCGCTTGCACCATGCCCTGCGGCGTAGCGACGAGGAACGGACGCGCAGGCTGTTGCGGATCGGGTGCGGTCTCCACCAGCACCTGGCCATGCCGCAGTCGCAGCAGGCGCTGCTGGCCATCGAAGGCGATGTCCACGGCGGTGTCGGTGTCCAGCTGCAGCTCGCTGCCATCGTCCAGCATGTGGCGGCGGCGTTCGCCCACGGCGGTGCGCACGCTGGCATCCCAGGCGGCACCGTCGTACAGGCGCCAGGCCAGCCAGCCGCCCAGCGGCGCGACCAGCAGGGCGGCGATGCTGCGCAGCACGGCGCGGCGTCCTGGCGATGCGGGGCGCTGCAGCGCGCCGTGGGCGAGGGCAGGGGGTACCTGGCCACTCAGCGCCAGCAGCCGTTCGGCACGCTGCCAGGCACGCGCATGGTCGGGGTCGGCATCGTGCCAGCGCTGCCACTGCGCGCGCTGCACGGCACTGCCATCCTCGTGCAGGCGCATCAGCCAGTCGGCGGCCTGTTCCAGTACGCGTGGTGGCAGCGCCCGCTCGCCTGCAGCGTCGACGCCCATGCTCAGCAGGCGTGCGCCAGGCAGCCCATCAGTGCGCGCTTCATGTGCCGCTTCACCGTGGACAGCGACAGCCCCAGCTGCTCGCTGATGGCCTCGTAGCGCAGGCCATCGAACTGCGCCAGCAGGAACACCCTGCGTGCCATCGCCGGCAGGCCGTCGAGCATCGCGTCGATCTGCTGCAGCGCTTCGCGCACCAGCGCCTGCTCCTCCAGCGAGGGCAGCACCGGTTCGGGGCACTGCGCCAGGTACTCCAGGTAGGCGCGTTCCAGTGCCTGGCGGCGGAACCAATTGGCGGCCAGCCCGCGCGCCACCGTGGTCAGGAAGGCGCGCGGCTCGCGCAGCGCGGCCAGATCGCGGCCCTGCAGCAGGCGCGCGAAGGTGTCCTGGGTGAGGTCATCGGCTACATCGCGATTGCCTACGCGGCCGCTCAGCCAGCCCTTCAGCCACCGGTGGTGGTCGCGGTACAGCGTGCCGAGTTGCTCGTGGTGTGCGTGCATGCGGAAGGCGCGGTCGCGCATGGATCGAAATGAGAATGATTCGCAAGTATGGCATTGGCGGGGACCGGGTGCCAGCCCCTGTGCACGGATTGCGCGGGATCAACGCGCTGCCTACGCCTCCAGGCGCATGCTTGCCGCAGGCTGACCGACGCCAAGGTGCAGTCGCAGCCACCCTTGAAACCGGGTGGGGCAACCGCATCTTCCCTGCATCGCCGGCGCGGCCGGCACTGATGACCGATGAGGATTCGCAATGCGGATGGACAAGCTCACCTCGCGTTTCCAGCAGGCGCTGGCCGACGCGCAGTCGCTGGCCGTGGGCCGCGACAACAGCATCATCGAACCTGCTCACCTGTTCAGCGCGCTGCTGGACCAGCAGGGCGGCAGCACGCGCCCGTTGCTGGCCCAGGCCGGCGTGAACGTGCCGGTGCTGCGCGAGCGCCTGGCCGAGGCGCTGGATGCGCTGCCGAAGGTATCCGGCCAGGCCGGCAACGTGTCGATGGGCAATGACCTCGGGCGCCTGCTCAACCACACCGACAAGCTGGCCCAGCAGAACGGCGATGCCTTCATCGCCAGCGAGTGGTTCGTGCTGGCCGCGCTGGAAGACAGCGGCACGCTGGGCATGGCGCTGCGCGCCGCCGGCGCCGACAAGGCGCGCCTGCAGACCGCCATCGACAAGCTGCGTGGCGGCGAGAACGTGCAGTCGGAAAACGCCGAAGAACAGCGGCAGGCGCTGGAGAAGTACACCATCGACCTGACCGCGCGCGCCGAGAGCGGCAAGCTCGACCCGGTGATCGGCCGCGATGAGGAAATCCGTCGCACCATCCAGGTCCTGCAGCGCCGCACCAAGAACAACCCGGTGCTGATCGGCGAGCCCGGCGTGGGCAAGACCGCGATCGTGGAGGGCCTGGCCCAGCGCATCATCAACGACGAAGTGCCCGAGGGCCTGCGCGGCAAGCGTGTGCTGTCGCTGGACATGGGCGCGCTGATCGCCGGCGCCAAGTTCCGCGGTGAATTCGAAGAGCGGCTGAAGGGTGTGCTCAACGACCTGGCCAAGAGCGAAGGGCAGATCATCCTGTTCATCGACGAGTTGCACACCATGGTGGGTGCGGGCAAGGCCGATGGCGCGATGGATGCGGGCAACATGCTCAAGCCGGCGCTGGCCCGTGGCGAGCTGCACTGCGTGGGTGCCACCACGCTGGACGAGTACCGCAAGTACATCGAAAAGGATGCCGCGCTGGAGCGTCGCTTCCAGAAGGTGTTCGTGGGTGAGCCGTCGGTGGAGGACACCATCGCGATCCTGCGTGGCCTGAAGGAAAAGTACGCGGTGCACCACGGCGTGGAGATCACCGATCCGGCCATCGTTGCCGCCGCCACGCTGTCCAACCGCTACATCACCGACCGCCAGTTGCCGGACAAGGCCATCGATCTGATGGACGAGGCCGCCTCGCGTCTGCGCATGGAAATCGACTCCAAGCCGGAGGAACTGGACCGCCTGGAACGCCGGGTGATCCAGCTGAAGATCCAGCGCGAGATGCTGAAGAAGGAAAAGGACGATGCCTCGCGGCAGCGCCTGGCCGACCTGGAAAATGACATCGAGGGCTTGGAGCGCGAGTTCTCCGACCTCAATGAAATCTGGAAGTCGGAGAAGGCTGCGCTGCAGGGCGCGACCAAGATCAAGGAGCAGGTCGAGCAGGCGAAGCTGGATCTGGAAGCCGCGCAGCGCCGCCAGGATTTCGCCCGCATGAGCGAAATCCAGTACGGCCTGCTGCCGCAGCTGGAAAAACAGCTGGCCGCTGCGCAGGAACTGGATGCCAACGACTTCAAGCTGGTGCAGGACAAGGTTACTGACGAGGAGATCGCCGAGGTCGTCTCGCGCTGGACCGGCATCCCGGTCAACAAGATGCTGGAAGGCGAGCGCGACAAGCTGCTGCGCATGGAAGACGTGCTGCACAACCGCGTGGTCGGCCAGGAAGAGGCGATCAAGGTCGTCTCCGATGCGGTGCGTCGTTCGCGTGCCGGCCTGTCCGATCCGAACCGTCCGGGTGGCTCGTTCCTGTTCCTCGGCCCGACCGGCGTGGGCAAGACCGAGCTGTGCAAGTCGCTGGCCGAATTCCTGTTCGACAGTGCCGACGCGATGATCCGCATCGACATGAGCGAGTTCATGGAGAAGCACAGCGTCGCCCGCCTGATCGGTGCGCCCCCGGGTTACGTGGGCTACGAGGAAGGTGGCTACCTGACCGAGGCCGTGCGCCGTCGCCCGTACTCGCTGATCCTGCTGGACGAGGTGGAGAAGGCCCACCCGGATGTCTTCAACATCCTGCTGCAGGTGCTGGACGATGGCCGCCTGACCGATGGCCAGGGCCGCACCGTGGACTTCCGCAACACCGTCATCGTGATGACCTCCAACCTGGGCTCGCACCAGATCCAGGACATGGGCAGCGATGACAGCCCGGAGGCCTACACGCAGATGAAGGCCGCGGTGATGGGGGTGGTGCAGGCGCACTTCCGTCCGGAGTTCATCAACCGCCTGGACGACATCGTGGTGTTCCACCCGCTGGACAAGCAGCAGATCAAGCAGATCGCGCGCATCCAGATGCGTGGCCTGGAGCGGCGCCTGGCCGAGCGTGGCTTGAAGCTGGTGGTGTCCGATGCAGCGTTCGACCTGCTCGGCAACGTCGGTTTCGATCCGGTGTATGGCGCACGTCCGCTGAAGCGCGCGATCCAGGCACAGCTGGAGAACCCGCTGGCGCAGAAGATCCTCTCGGGGGCCTTCGTCAACGGCGACACCATCGAGGTCGGCAACGAGAGTGGCCATCTGGTGTTTGCGAGGGCGTAATCACGTCGTGGCCGTCCCCGCCTATTGGCGGGGACGCACCACCCGGTACCGCCCATTTTCACCCATGCCCGCGCCGCGCGTTTCCACGTTGGCGCACAACTGCTCCTTTCCGCACAGCACCACATCGGCGCGGTTGTAGGCGCGCAGCAGGTCGGCCTCGATCTGGCTGCGTTCGATCTCCGTCTGGTAGCGCCCCCCCAGCCAGACGGCACCGCCCAGCAGCACCGCAACTGCGGCCACGGTGATGGCCAGGCTCTTCCACAGCACGCCGCGTGAAGCCAACTGCAGGCGCTTCACCTCCGCGGACAATGCATCAATGCTGCGACCGACATGGTCGGCCGATGCGGCCAGTTGCTGCTCATACGCACTCACCGGCCCCAGCAAGGCCTGCTTGACGGCCGCAGCGCCCTCGCCGCTGAGGCCGGCAATGGCGGCATCGGTGCCGTCACGAAGCTGGCCGGGCAGGGACTGCGTCAACCCGTTCAGTGCGGCTGAAAGCTGCGTCTGCTGCTCGCTCATTTCAGTGCACAGCCGCTGGTAGCGCTCCATCAGCAAGGCCGTCTTGCTGATCAGGTCTTCGAGTTGCCGTTCATCCATGAAGCTGTCTCCGGTACTTCAACGGCCCACGGCCGATGCAGCGTGTTCTTGTTGGCTTGTCTGCTGGGCGGCCTGCTGCTGCGGCTGCTGGGCCGAGCTCTGCGCGTGCTCGCGCGCCCGGTCCTCGGCGTTTGCCTGGTTGCGCACCTGGGTATCCAGCGCCTGCCCGGCATTGAGCGTGGACGCCTGCTGGTTGAGAACCTTGAAGCGATCAGGATCTGCGTTGAGCAGGTCATTCAATCGATTCCCGAGGGGCGACTCGCTGTGGAAGCTGGGGTTTTCCCGCCTTGGTCCGCCGTCGGAGCCGGGGGCATTGCGGTGCTCGGCAGGGTTGAACGCAGGAGTTGCGTGCTTGGCGGCTGCTTGGCGCTGTGCGTAGGCACCTGACTCATCCGGACCACGGATTGCATCCACGGCATCCATTGCAAGGCCGGGAGCCCCGCGAGCAATCACCGTGGCGGTGGAACGCACTTGGTGAATGCTGGTGCGATAGGCATCGACGCGGCGCTGGTCGTCAGGATCGGTGATGCGCGCCGAGGGATTTTCGAGCACCGATTTGACCTGTACGCCATTTTCAACGTGATCGACGAAGTGCTTCATCCGATGGGAATCACCCAGCGCACCTGCTGCGAGGGGTTTAATGGCCTCGCTGGCTACTCCGCCAAGCACGCGGGAAGCGAAATCGGCATGGCGCAGCGTCCTCAGCTCGCTGGGAAGCGCGTACATCTCGACACTGCCGTAATGCCTGCCCCCCGCACTGACGAAATCACCGGCCATTACATGATTGGTGAAAGGCGCGGCGTTCGTGGGCTGGCCTGCTGGAATGCGATAACCCAGGCTGTTGGCGCCATAGGGATTGAAGGCTTCGCCGGGCAGGTTGTAATGGTGCGCGGTGACCTGGGCCAGAGCTCCCCCGAGCGAGTGTCCGGTGACGGAGACTTTCGTACCATCGCGGTCAGCCATTTCCTTGGCCTCGCGCGTGAGTTCCAAGGCGTCCTTCAGTTGTCCATTGAAGCGGGTGGTGACCATCCCGAGGTCGATCGCGCCGTCCTTGAGCGGCTCGCGGTCAAATTCGGTGCCGCGATGGGCGACGACGTAATCGCCGGTTTCCACGTTTTTATAGATCGTTCCCTGATAGCCGCTTGGCAGGTCCATATGCTTTACAGCTACAAATTTTCCTCCGCCGGCATCGATTTCCTTCGCGTCTCCATTGGCTTCGAACTGAGGCGGAGAATATGTTGCGTCGGACAGGTCTGCATTGGTGCTTTTGCTCATTTTATTCCTTCCTTGGACTTATGGTGATCTGGTAAGAGAAATAATCGCCACGCTGAGCGACAGGTACTGTTTTGAGGAATCTGGATGTCGGTATGGTGTCTGCAGGAGAGGGACTGCCATCATTGATCAAAGGTTTGATGCTCTTGCTTGAGTACCTTGTCTCACTTCCGGCGTCCACGGTAGTGGAGATCGTGAAGTAGGTGGGAGATGTGGTGGTGTCCGTTTTTAGTGTCGCGCCAACCAATACTACTTCCCAGTCGCAAGCGCCTTTCCCGTAATAGTCGGCATTGAGGATGCCGTCGCGGAAGTATGTTCCCTCGTATGTGGTTGAGTTTACTTTCCGTAGCGGAATGTCGAGCGAGTGCTTGTCGATGCCGTACCGAACGCCTTCAAAATTGTCGATGGGCGGCAAGCAATCATTCGTGACCTCGTACGTCACGGAGGCACTCGATGCGTAGATATCCTCAGGCGCGTCATGCGTCGTGATGACAACCTCGTACGCCTCCTTCGGCGACGGATTGGCCTCATAGGGCGGAGGCGTCCGCTCCTTGCTCCCGCACGCAGTCAGCAGCGGCAGAAGTGCCAGCAGCAGGGGGCAGAGTGCGCGGGAAACGGCACGCGCAAACACCTGATGTCCCTCGAGTTCCATCATCAACCAATCCAGCGTCCTTGAATGTCTCTACGATACGGCTGCGGATGGGGCCTTTTCAAATCGACACGGCTCCGCGGCTTGATGTTTGATGGCCATCACACATCAGCATCCGAATTCAGGCAGTGATGTCACCGCGCCCTGGCTCAGTCCAGCTACGGCAGCATAGGCGCTGGCCCGCAACTGTGCGGGTAGTGATTGTGCAAGCCCGCTCAACGCGGCCGACAGCTGCGACTGCTGCTGGCCCATATCCGTGCACATCCGCTGGTAGCGCTCCAGCAGCAGGGCGGTCTTGCTGATCAGATCTTCCAGTTCGCGTTCATCCATGAGCGTGTCTCCGCTGGGTCAACGGTGCATGGCCGAGGCTGCCTGTTCCTGTTGTGCGGCCTGCTGGGCGACCTGTTCCTGGCTGTGCGGGCGCGCCCGGTCCTCGGCATCCACCTAGGACTGCGCCTGCTGGTCCAGCGCCTGGCCAGCATTGAGCGTGGACATCTGCTGGTTGAGGACCTTGAAACGGTCGGGGTCTGCGTTGAGCATTTCGTTCAAGCGATCTTCCAGCGGAGATCTGCTGTGGAAGGCTGGATTCTCGCGGCGTGGGCCGCCATCTGAGCCAGGCGCTTCGCGATGCTCGGCGGGATTGAAAGGGTGGGCAGCGAGTTCGGCAGCGCGTGCTTGTCGCTCGCCGAAGGCGCCTGGTTCGTCGTGGCCACGCAGTTTGTCGATGCCCTCCACGGCAAGGCCCGGGATGCCCCGACTCAGCCGGGTAATGGCATCGCGCTGCAGCGCCATGTTCTCCCGGAAAGCATCTACTCGGGCCTGGTCTTCAGGCTGTGTGATCCTTGCCGATTCCTGTCCAAGCACCGACACTCGCGGTGGCACCGTGGTCGGGTCATCCAAGAAGTGCTTCAGCCGGTGTGAATCGGCCATCTGCACCGCGAGCACAGGGGTGAGCCCGAAGAGGGCCGCGGATTTGGCTGGACCGCCCAAGGCGGCCATGTTGTCGGCGGCGCGCAGCTGGCTCAGTTCACTGGGCAGGGCATAGATCTGCACGTTGCCGTAGTGCTCGCTGGCGGCGCTGACGAAATCGCCGGCCATGACGTGGTTGGTGAATCGTGCGGCGTGCGCCGGCTGGCCCTCTTGGATCCGGTAGCCCAGACCGGCAGCGCCGTAGGGATTGAAGGCCTCGCCGGGCAGGTTGTAGTGGTGGGCGGTGATCTGCGCCAACGCGCCGCCAAGGGAATGGCCGGTAACGGTCAGCGGCTTGTGGTCCCGCTCCGCCATCTCCTTTGCCAGCCGGGTGAGTTCCAGTGCATCGTGCAGCTGGGCGTTGAGTTTGCCGGTCACCATGCCGACGTCAACCACGCCATCCTTGAGCAGCTCCCGGTCAAATTCGGTGCCGCGGTGGGCTACGACGTAATCGCCAGTCTTCACGTTCTTGTAGATCGTGCCCTGGTAGCCGCTGGACGTATCCATGTGCTTTAAAGGCAAGAACTCCTGGTCCCCAATATGGACGCGCTGCAGCACCCCCTTCTCATCCCGTTTGGGCGCGCCATAAGCCGCGTTGGACAATCCAGCATGGATCCTTGAGTTCATTCTTCATCCTTCCTTGTGATGATTGAGATGTTGTACGAGAAATATTTGCTTCGGTCGGATGCGGGGATCGAACTCTCAAAATTGGCTTCAGAGAGGTCGTTCGCAGGATAGATCTCACCGTCATCAAGTACAGTCGTGATTTCCTTCCGGCTATAACGGGTGGCCGTTCGCTCTTCCGGTGTTGTACTGATGGTGAAGTAAGTAAATCGTTCGGTGCTACGTGTTCTGAGGCTTGCGCTGACGTATTGAACTTCCCACGAGCAAATTCCACGGCCGAAGTAGTTTTTGCTCGCCAGCCCATCGCGGAAGTAGGTGCCGGCATACCTGTCGGGAGCAATTTTCCTGAGCGGAATTTCGATCAGATGCTTCTCGATTCCGTAACTGACGCCCTCGAAGTTTTCGATGGGTGGCAGGCAGTTGCCATTGGCGATCATGTAGCCGACCGCTGCGCCTCCCAGATACATGTCCTCGGGCGCGTCATGTGTCGTAACGATCACCTCAACCGCTTCCTTCGGCGAAGGATTCAATTCATAAGGAGGGGGCGTGCGTTCTTTACTCCCACATGCGGTAAGCAGCGGCAGCAATGCCAGCAACAGGGGGCAAAGCGTGCGGGAAACCACACGTGACCTGACCCGCTGCCTTTTGAGTTCCATCATCAATCGGTCCATCATCAATCGACCTAGCATCCCTGAATGCTTCCACGATACGGCCGCGGATGGGCGGAATTCAAACCAATACACTCCTACGCCCAATTGAGTGACGAAAATCTCACTTTTCAACGGCGTAACTGAATTCGGGCGAGATGCTTGTCGTGCGAATGCGTCACAAACACTCGCGCGTTGTCGCATATGGCTCGGCGAACATTCCAGACATGCTTCATGCTGTGCGCGTTCCATGTAGTTCTTGCTTATCAGGAGAAGGAGTTCCATGAAAATGTTCCGCGCTGTCCCGTTGTGTCTTGCCTTGGGCATGAGCCTTTTCGCCACCACTGCGATGGCAGCCAGCAGCGAACAGGTGCTGATGCCAAGGTTCGATGGCTATGTCAAAGCCTTTGAGGCGTCTGATCCGCAGACCGGCGACATCACCGAGTACGTGCCCAAGGGGCAG
The DNA here is from genome assembly GCF_016624625.1 of Stenotrophomonas sp. S41. Classification (NCBI taxonomy): domain Bacteria; kingdom Pseudomonadati; phylum Pseudomonadota; class Gammaproteobacteria; order Lysobacterales; family Lysobacteraceae; genus Stenotrophomonas; species Stenotrophomonas sp. S41. The sequence continues at coordinate 19,100 of NZ_JACVTV010000004.1, forward strand.
ACCGTGGAAGCCTGGACCGACATGATCACGGTCAACATTGCGCCCAATTCCGCATCGGTTTCACCGCGCGAATTCCTGGGCATCATGGAAGCCGGCTGGCGTGGAGCCTGCCCGGACACGCAGGCGAACTGGCTGCGTGAGGGGGAAGAACACGGTCGTCCAATGGCGGTGCTGATGCTCAGTTGCCCGCTCAACCCCGCTACCGGCAAGCCGGAAACCTCCTGGATCAAGGGCATCCAGGGCCAGGAGGGCTTCTACACCGTGCAGAAGGCGTTCCGCACCGAGGTGAAGGAAGTTGACGTGGTGACCTGGGTGAAATGGCTCAGTGGCGTGATGTTGTGCGGTAGCGGCGAGGGGCCGGCGTGCCCGGGCGATGGCCGCTGATAACCCGCAGTTAGGGGCTGATTGCCAGTGGGTCTGACCCGCGCGACACGGCTGCCCTATGGTGGCCGTTTCCCGGATGGAGTCAGGTGCGATGAGTGACCCGCAGTGGCAACTGGAAACCCTGGCCGTGCACGGTGGCTACCGTCCCGACCCGACCACGCGTGCGGTGGCGGTGCCGATCTACCAGACCGTGGCCTACGCCTTCGATGACACCCAGCACGGCGCGGACCTGTTCGACCTGAAGGTGCCGGGCAACATCTACACCCGCATCATGAACCCCACCACCGACGTGCTGGAACAGCGCCTGGCCGCGCTGGAAGGCGGCATCGGTGCACTGGCGCTGGCCTCGGGACAGGCGGCCATCACCTATGCCATCCAGACCATCGCCGAGGCCGGAGACAACATCGTGGCGGCCAGCGCGCTGTATGGCGGCAGCCTCAACCTGCTGGCGCACACGCTGCCGCAGTACGGCATCACCGCGCGCTTTGCCGACCCGGCGGACCCTGCTGCGTTTGCCGCGCTCATCGACGAACGCACCAAGGCCGTGTTCGTCGAGTCCATCGGCAACCCGCGCGGCAATATCACCGACATCGCCGCGATCGCCGAGGTGGCGCATGCCGCCGGTGTACCGCTGATCGTCGACAACACCGTGGCCACGCCATTCCTGCTGCGCCCGTTCGAGCACGGCGCCGATATCGTGGTGCATTCGTTGACCAAGTACCTCGGCGGCCACGGCACCAGCCTGGGTGGCGCGATCGTCGACTCGGGCCGCTTCGACTGGGCCGCGCAGCGCAAACGCTTCGCGCGGCTGAACGAGCCGGACCCCAGCTACCACGGCGTGGTCTATACCGAAGCCCTCGGTCCGGCGGCGTACATCGGCCGCGCGCGGGTGGTGCCGCTGCGCAATACCGGCGCCGCACTGTCGCCGTTCAACGCCTTCCTGATCCTGCAGGGTATCGAAACCCTGGCCCTGCGCATGGAGCGGATCAATGCCAATGCGCTGGCGGTGGCGCAGTACCTGCAGGCGCACGACAAGGTGGCGTGGGTGCGCTATGCCGGCCTGGCCGACGACCCCGAACATGCCGCCGCGCAGCGCTACCTGGGCGGGCACGGCTCCGGCGTACTGACCTTCGGCCTGCCCGGTGGCCGCGACGCAGGCGCACGCTTTCTGGATGCGCTCAAGCTGTTCACCCGCCTGGTGAACCTCGGCGACGCAAAATCGCTGGCCACGCATCCGGCCTCGACCACGCACCGCCAGTTGGATGCCGACGAACTGGCCCGTGCCGGCGTCAGCGAGGACACCGTGCGCCTGTCGATCGGCATCGAACATATCGGCGACCTGCGCGCTGACCTCGAGCAGGCGCTGGCGGCGGCCTGATAGCTGCAGGCTTGGTCGTCATCGCCAGCGGCGATCACCACGCAGGGCAGGATGGGTTACGGTGGAACTGCCTCTCCAAGGCGTGGCAGAACTGGCAATCCCAGCAAGACGAATCCCCGACGGGTGCGGGCCCGCCGGGGATTTTTTTGTACGGCCGGGTAAGGGGTCGGATCCGTTTTCCAACGGAAAACGGCTCTGACCCCGGTAAGCCAGAAACGCCCGATTGACCCGGAGGCTGCATTCAGTCCAAATGCCGATACGACGGAGTTTCACAATCAGGACGTGACTCGGATGAAGAAATCGACCCTGGCAATCGCAGCTGTCCTCACAGTGCTGTTTGCCTCATGGCACAACCGCACAGCGTTGTTTGAAATCTACGATCAGGCCAATGCGACCTCGCAGCATCTCCAGGCAGAGCACGCCGCGAAGCCTGATTGATCACAAGAGCATCCACGCATGGCGTGGATCTACCGTGTCGACCAAGGTCGACACCTACCAGAGCAGAACAAGGTCAGAGCCCGTTACGCAGCCACGGGATCCGACCCCGTGCCGACCAACGGTCGGCACCCACCAACATCAGCAGTTCCAACATCAGCATTTCCGACAGCCGCGGGAAAGTGTCGAAGGCGGGGTGGGTCCGGTGGCAGGGGTGTGAGCGGCATGGATGCCGCGACCAAGCCCCCATGGATGGGTTTACGGCGTCCCCTGCCACCGGACCCGCCCCGCCATCCCACGGATAGTCAGCTTTTGGCGTTGAAGTTGCCGTTGATTCTGCAGGTGCAGGGCTGCAAGCCCTGCCACGCCCCACCCCTCACACCACCGGGATGCTGTGCTGCCCCAGATTCCGGTACGGCGGCGTCGACATGATCATCTCCGCCAGCGAATACGCCAGCTCGCGCTCGGCCATCACCGTGCCATCGGCACCGTGTTCCAGCAGATGCTTCACTTCCGCATCGCTGTGCGCCCGCGCCAGCAGGGTCAGGTCCGGGTTGATCGCCCGAAGCTTGGCCAGCGCCTCACCGGCTTCCAGCGGCTGCGGAATGGCCAGCACCGCGATCTTCGCCCGCTCCGGATGGGCCTCGGCCAGCACCCGGTCGGCCGCCGCGCTGCCGCGGATCGCCGCCAGGCCCTTGGCGTGCGCCTGCTCGACGTGTTCCTTGTTGTCATCGATCACCAGCACCGGCACGCCACGGTCGCGCAGCACCTGCGCCAGCTCGCTGCCCACGCGGCCGTAGCCGATCACGATGGCGTGGCCATGCAGGTCGCGCGAGGGGCCGGTGGCCTCTTCGGGCTCGGCCGCCTGCGTCGACTGCTCCTGCTTGGCCTGCCAGCGGTCCAGCAGGCCGAACACCAGTGGGTTCAGCATGATCGACACCAGCGCGCCGGCCAGCACCAGTGACTGGCCTTCCTTGGGCAGGATCTGCAGGGCGACGCCGAGGCCGGCGATGATGAAGGCGAATTCGCCGATCTGCGCCAGACTGGCCGAGATGGTCAGCGCGGTGCTGGTCGGGTGGCCGAAGGCGCGCACGATGAAGAACGCCGCCGCCGACTTGCCGAACATGATGATCGCCACCGTCGCCAGCACCTGCCACGGGTGCTGCACGATGATGTTGGGGTCGAACAGCATGCCGACCGAGACGAAGAACAGCACCGCGAACGCATCGCGCAGCGGCAGCGAATCATGCGCCGCCTTGTGGCTCAGTTCGGATTCGTTGAGCAGCATGCCGGCGAAGAACGCGCCCAGCGCGAAGGACACGCCGAACAGCATGGCCGAGCCGAACGCCACGCCCAGCGCGATGGCCAGCACCGACAGGGTGAACAGCTCGCGAGAACCGGTACCGGCGATGCGCTCCAGGATCCACGGAATGACCCGGCGGCCGACCACCAGCATCACCGCCACGAACAGGCCCAGCTGCACGAAGGTCCAGCCGATGTCGGCCAGCACGCTGCCGAGGGTGTGGGTTTCCTTGGCGGCGTCGGGGCCGAACACACCGGCCAGCACCGGCATCATCACCAGTGCCAGGACGCAGGCCAGGTCCTCGACGATCAGCCAGCCCACCGCGATCTTGCCGCGCAGGGTTTCCAGCAGGCGGCGTTCTTCCATCGCCCGCAGCAGCACCACGGTACTGGCGGTGGCCAGCGAGAAACCGAAGATGACCCCGTGCAGGGCCGGCCAGCCCATCAGCCAGGCCACGCCCCAGCCCAGCAGGGTGGCCACGGCGATCTGGCCGATGGCACCGGGGATGGCGATGGCCTTCACCGCCATCAGGTCCTTCAGCGAGAAGTGCAGGCCGACGCCGAACATCAGCAGCATCACGCCCAGTTCGGCCAGCTGGTTGGCCAGCGCCTGGTCGGCGACGAAGCCGGGGGTGAACGGGCCGACGCAGATGCCAGCCACCAGATACCCGACCAGAGGAGACAAGCGCAGCTTGTTGGCCAGCGCGCCGAAGATGAAGGCGAGCCCCAGGCCAACGGCCACGATGTTGATCAGGTCGGTGTCATGGTGCATCGGCACTCGCAGGAAATCGGAGGGGATGCCCCGATTTTCACCGATGCGGCCACATACGGCAAACCGTAAACGAGAATGGGGTCAGATCCCTTTTCCCGCAGGAAAAGGGCTCTGACCCCACCAGGGCCCGGGAATGCCGGCCAGCGGCCGGCGTTACCCCTTACCAGTTGTACTTGATGCGGCCGTACACATACGCGCCGTTGAAGCCGAACGGCGAGTAGTTGCTGTAGGGCAGCATGCCGAAGGTCGAGTTCTGCAGGTCTTCGGTGCGGTCCGGGTACTCGTCCAGCAGGTTGTCGGCGCCCAGGGTCAGGGTCCAGTTGCTGCTCGGCTTGTAGCTCACCGAAGCATCCAGCACCCACTTGTCGCCGTAGGTCTGGTCGCGCAGGGCGGTGGCCGAGTTGCGCACGGTGAACTCACCGTAGTGCGTGGCCGCCAGGCCCAGTTCCCAGTGGTCCGAACGCCAGGTGCCGCTCAGCACGGTCTTGTCGCGCGGGTAGCTGTCCTCGATGCGGCCGATCTCATCACGGCCGATCAGCGACTGGGTCAGGCCCAGGGTGCCGAACACGGCCGGGGTGCCGCCGACGCGCTGCACCTTGGTGTCGTTGTAGCTGTAGGCCGCGGTCAGTTCCAGGCTGCTGGCCGCGAACGGCACGGTGTAGCTGGAGACGAAATCAACACCGCGGGTGCGGGTGTCCAGGCCGTTGGTGAAGTACGAGAACGCGGTCACCTGCGGCAGGCCCAGCGTGCCCAGCAGTGCGCTGGTGGCGGCGTTGGTGGTGATGCTGGACGACAGCGCGATGCGGTTGTCGATGTCGATCTGGTAGGCATCGACGGTGATGTACAGGCGGTCCACCGGCTGCAGCACCAGGCCCAGGCTGTAGGAGGTGGACGTTTCCGCCTTCAGCGGCGAAGCGCCCAGCGCCTGTGCGGCCGCGCTGGTGGTGGGGAAGGTGCCGCGTTCGACGAACACGCCGTTGGTGAACTGGCTGGTCACCGCCTGGTAGCCCTGCTGGGCCAGCGACGGGGCGCGGAAACCGCTGGAGGCGGTGGCACGCAGCGCGACCTTGTCGGTGAAGGCATAGCGCGCCGACAGCTTGCCGGAGAAGCGGTCACCGAAGTCCGAGTAATCCTCGTAGCGGCCGGTTACGCCGGCGGAGAACTTGTCGGTCAGGTCCGCTTCCAGGCCGGCATAGACGGCGTAGTTGTGGCGGTCGGCGTGCACTTCATTGGTGGGGGTGAAGCCGGCGAAGCCCTGCGCACCGGTGCCGGTGTAGGAGTTCAGTTCGCCCGGGTTCTGGTCCCACTTTTCCTTGCGGTATTCACCACCGAAGGACAGGGTGACCGGATAGGCCAGGCCCCAGTCCAGCGACTTGGTGAAGTCGGCATTGAAGATGTCCTGCTGGTACTTCAGCGTGCCGTCGTAGAACGAGCGCGGGCTGGTGGCGCCCAGGCTGTAGTTGATGCTGTTGCGGGTGTTGAAGTCCAGGGTGTTCTCGCCGTGGTTCAGGCTCAGGTCCCAGGTCCAGCCGCTGTCGGTGTTGCCCTTGACGCCGGCCACCAGCGAGCGGTCCTTCGAGTACTGGTTGATCTCCGGCACGTAGCCGTCCGGGTAGATCTGCGACAGCAGCGCGGTCTGGCTGCTGTGGTTGGGCGAGCGGTAGAACGCGAACGAGGTGATGTCGCGGTTGCTGAGCAGCGCGCTGGCGTAGCCGGTCACGTGGTCGCTGAAATCGAAGCTGCCGTTGAGCGAGGCCGCGGTGGCATCCACGCGCGGGTCGCCGACGACGAAGGTGGTTTCACCGATGGCCGGGAAATTGCCGGTGTTCGGGGTGGTGCCGCGGTACGGGCCGGCGCGGTTGCTTTCGTCCTGCTGGCTGATCTGGCCGGCCACGTGCACGCGGCCACGGCCGTTGGCGAACTCGACGCCGGTGTCGCCGGAGAGCTGGTACTTGTTGCCGTCACCGGCCGAGTACTGGCCATAGTCCACGGCCAGGCTGCCGCCACTGCCGCTGCCCTTCAGCACGATGTTGATGACGCCGGCGATGGCATCGGAGCCGTACTGGGCCGAGGCGCCGTCACGCAGCACTTCCACGCGCTCGATGGCGGCGATCGGGATGGCATTGATGTCCACCGCCGAGGAGCCACGGCCGATGGTGCCGTTGACGTTGATCATCGCCGAGGTGTGCTGGCGCTTGCCGTTCACCAGCACCAGCACCTGGTCGGGCGAGAGGCCGCGCAGCTGTGCCGGGCGCACGCCGCTGGTGCCGTCGGTCAGGGCCGGGCGCGGGAAGTTCAGCGAAGGCAGGGCACGCGACAGCGCGGTCGCCAGTTCGCCGGAACCGGTGGACTGCAGGATTTCCGGGGTGATGATGTCGATCGGCGACTGCGACTCGGCGACCGTACGGTCGGCCACGCGGGTACCGGTGACGATCACCGTATCGAGGGTGTTGGCGGCGGTGCCGGTCTGCTGGGCAGCAGCGGCGAACGAAGCGCCACCGAGTGCGACAGCGATGGCGGCGGCGATCAGGCTGGTCTTGCGGTTCATCGGGGTGGGGCTCCGGTTGGCGGGAACTGGCACCGGAATCGACATCACGGGGGTGAGGCGGACGACGGTTGTTGCGGTGCGCAATACAGCAATTAACGGGAATTTAAGCAGCTGTCAAATGCGCGTCATGTGAAAAAACGTTGCAAAAGCAATCATTTAGCTGTGGCGGGCATTGGCGGGGGAGGGGCCCGGGAGGCGCGCGGACTCGACGAGGGAGAGATGTGGAGCGACCGCGTCGCTTCCCGGGGCGCGTCAAGTATTCGTTAACGATAGAATTGCGTCGCAGGAACAGTGCTCACCAGCACATTCCATTCGGTTATATGGACGCCTTCCCCCATGATTTCGCTTCGTAATTTCGCCTTGCGCCGCGGCGAGCGGCTGCTGTTGTCCAATGTCGACCTGACCCTGCACGCCGGTTACCGGGTGGGTGTGGTCGGCCGCAACGGTGCTGGCAAGTCCAGCCTGTTCGCGGCAGTGAAGGGCGAGCTGGAGGCGGACAAGGGCGACGTCGACCTGCCCGGCAAGGTGCGCATCGCCAGCGTCGCCCAGGAAACCCCGTCGCTGCCCGACCCGGCGCTGAGCTTCGTGCTGGGCGGCGATACCGAGGTGGCCGCGGTGCTGGCCGCCGAGGCCGACGCCACCGCCCGTGAGGACTGGGAAGCGGTGGCCGAGGCGCATACGCGCATGGCCGAGCTGAACGCCTACGACGCCGAAGCGCGCGCCGGCAAGCTGCTGCACGGCCTGGGCTTCCCGGCCGAGACCCACCACCGCGCGGTGTCCTCGTTCTCCGGCGGCTGGCGCGTGCGCCTGAACCTGGCACGCGCGCTGATGATGCCCAGCGACCTGCTGCTGCTCGACGAACCGACCAATCACCTCGACCTGGACGCGGTGTACTGGCTGGAACAGTGGCTGCTGAAGTACCCGGGCACCCTGCTGCTGATCTCGCATGACCGCGAGTTCCTCGACAACGTGGCCACCCACACCCTGCACCTGCACGGTGGCGGCGCCAAGCTCTACCCGGGCGGCTACACCGATTTCGAGCGCCAGCGCGCCGAACAGCTGCGCCAGCAGCAGATCGCGCACGAGAAGGAACAGGCCGAGCGCGCCCACCTGCAGAGCTTCATCGACCGCTTCAAGGCGCAGGCCAGCAAGGCCGCGCAGGCGCAGAGCCGCATGAAGCGCCTGGCCAAGCTGGCCGGTACCGAAGCGGTGCGCGCCGAGCGCGAGTTCCGCATCGAGTTCGCGCCGCCGGCCAAGCTGCCGTTCTCGCTGATCCGCCTGAACCACGTCGAGGCCGGCTACGGCGCCGATGCGGTGATCCTGCACAACGTCGGCTTCGGCCTGGAAGCTGGCCAGCGTATCGGCCTGCTCGGCCCCAACGGTGCCGGTAAGACCACCCTGGTGAAGACCCTGGTGGGCGAGTTGATGCCGATTGCCGGCGAGCGCTCGGCGCACCCGGACCTGAAGATCGGCTACTTCGCCCAGCACACGGTGGAATCGCTGCACGAAGGCCAGTCGCCGATGGAGCACTTCCGCGAGATCGCCCCGGATGCGCCGAACCAGTCGTTCCGCGATTTCCTTGGCAAGTGGAATTTCCCCGGTGACCGCGCGTTCGAACCGGTCGATGGCTTCTCCGGTGGTGAGCGCGCGCGCCTGGCGCTGGCGCTGATCGCGTGGCAGCAGCCGAACGTGCTGCTGCTCGACGAACCGACCAACCACCTTGACCTGGAAATGCGTGAAGCGCTGGCCGAAGCGCTGGCTGATTTCGACGGCGCGATCGTGATGGTCTCGCATGACCGCCACCTGATCGGCCTGGTCTGCGACACCTTCTGGCGCGTGGCCGATGGCGTGGTCGAGCCGTTCGACGGCGACCTCGATGCCTACGCCGCCTGGCTGCGTACCCGTCCGCAGGCGCAGGGCACCAAGGCGCGCATGGAGCAGGTGGAAGAGCCGGTGGTGGTCAAGACCGCCCCGGTGGCGCAGGTGGTGCAGAAGAAGCCGGCCAATCCGCACAAGCTGGCCGCCGCCGAAACCAAGGTCTCCGAGCTGGAAAACAGCCTGGCCGAGCTGGACCGCCAGCTGGCCGACCCGGCCAACTACGCCGATGCCACCCGCATGGCCGTGCTCGGCCGCGACCGCGAAACCACCGCCGCGCAGCTGGAAAAAGCCGAAGCCGCGTGGATGGAGCTGCTGGAGTCGTAACCCCGCGTTCGCCGGGCATGGCCCGGCGCTACCATTGCCGCCGATGAAGGTAGCGCCGGGCCATGCCCGGCGAGGTTACCCGCCCTGCGCCTGCAGCCACTCGCGGAAGCGGCGGGCCGGTTCGCGTTCGGCGCGTGAGCGCAGCCGCGTCAGCCAGTAGCGGCCCAGTTCCAGCGTGGTCGTGAACGGCTGCAGCAGGCGGCCTTCGGCCAGTTCCTGCTCGAACATGCGCAGCGGCAGCAGGGCGACGCCGGCGCCGCCGGCTGCGGCCATCGCCACGGTCAGCGACGAATCGAACACCGGCCCGCGCGCTTCAACGCCGCTCACCCCGGCCGTCTGCAGCCAGCGCGGCCACTCATCGCTGCGGTACGAACGCAGCAGCGGCACCGTTCCCAGGTCGCGCGGCTGCTTCAGCCGTCTCGCCAGCGCCGGTGCGCACAACGGCGCGAACGGCGCATCGAGGATCGCCGTGCAGGCCTGGCCCTGCCAATCGCCGTCGCCGAAGCGGATCGCCAGGTCGAGGCCTTCGCCAGCCAGGTCGATGCGGTTGTTATGGGTCTGCAGGCGCAGCTCGATATCCGGGTGCGCCGCTTCAAAGGCCGCCAGCCGCGGCAGCAGCCAGCCGGTGGCGAAGGTGCCGACCACGCCCAGGGTCAGCACTTCGCGCGCCGGGCCGCCGGTGTAGCGGGCGATGCTGGCCGAGATGCGTTCGAAGGACTCATTGAGCACTGGGAACAGCGCCGCGCCCTCGTCGGTCAGGGCCACCCCGCGGGGCAGGCGGTGGAACAGGCGGATGCCCAGCCGGTCTTCCAGCCCGCGGATCTGGTGGCTGAGCGCGGCCTGGCTGACGCACAGCTCCAGGGCTGCGCGGGTGAAGTTCTGGTGCCGGGCGGCGGCCTCGAAGGCGCGCAGGGCGTTGAGCGGCAGGGTAGGGTGCAGCATGGCCAGGGGTGAGGCGGGGTGATGGCTGATCCTAGCGCGACCGGTCACACCTTCGCCATGGCGCGGGTTTTATAGCGACAGGCATGAATGAAATTCATGCCTGTCCCTGAAAATTCCCGCTGGTGGTAGCGGTAGCAGCCTCCCAATAATCGGGTCTCGTTCACCGGAGCCCGCCCATGCACGCCCGCCGTCGATTCCTGCAGTTCAGTGGTGCCGCCCTCGCATCCTCCCTGCTTGCACCCGCATTGGCGCGGGCCGCTGGCCCCGCGCCCGGTAGCCCCGGCGCCCCTGCCGCGATTGCGAGCGCCGCCGATTTCGCCGCGCTGGAAAAAGCCAGTGGTGGTCGCCTGGGCGTGACCGTGCTCGACACCGGCAGCGGCCGTCGCATCGGCGGGCATCGCCAGGACGAGCGCTTCCCGATGTGCAGCACGTTCAAATCGATGCTGGTGGCCCACGTGCTGAGCCTGGCCGACGCCGGACGCATCTCGCTGGACACCCGCGTGCCGATCGCCGAAAAAGACCTGCTGTCCTACGCCCCGGTGGCTCGCCGCCACGTCGGCAAGGACCTGAGCGTGCGCGACCTGTGCCGCGGTACGCTGACCACCAGCGACAACACCGCTGCCAACCTGCTGCTGGGCGTGAGTGGCGGCCCGCCGGCGCTGACCGCCTTCCTGCGCGCGCAGGGCGACACGGTCACCCGCAACGACCGCTACGAGCCAGACATGAACCGGTTCGCCAAGGGCGATCCGCGCGACACCACCAGCCCCGCGGCGATGGCGGCCAGCCTGGCCCGCTTCACAGTAGGGGATGGTCTGTCGGAAAAATCCCGGCTGCAGCTCGCCGACTGGCTGATCGACAACCAGACCGGCGATGCCTGCCTGCGCGCCGGCGTGGGCAAGCGCTGGCGGGTGGGTGACAAGACCGGCAGCAATGGCGAGGACACCCGCAACGACATCGCCGTGCTGTGGCCGCGTGCCGGCGGTACGCCGTGGGTGGTGACGGCGTATCTGCAGGGGGCTTCGGTGGACGATGACCAGCGCGCGGCGGTGCTGGCGCGGGTCGGTGCGCTGGCCGACGCGATGATTGCCTGAGACCCCCGCAGGAGGGCGCTGCGGTTTGCGCCTGCCGGGCATGGCCGTTAGGGTTGGGGCATGAATGTACGTGCCCCTCTGCTTTCCGTTGCCGCGCTGTGCAGCCTGGCCGCCTGTTCGCAGCAGCCGCCTGCGATCAACCACGACCTGTCCACGGCCCCGGCCGATGCGTTCATGGCGGCCATTGCCGCCCACTGCGGGCAGGCCTATGCCGGCAAGGTGGTGGAAGACACCCCGGCACCGACCGGCGAGGATCCCTTCGCCGGCAAGCGCCTGGTGATGCATGTGCGTGGCTGCGCCGACCCGGGACACGAACTGCGCATCCCGTTCCATGTCGGCGATGACCATTCGCGGACCTGGATCGTCACCCGCACCGAGAACGGGCTGAAGCTCAAGCACGACCACCGCCATGCCGATGGCAGCCCGGATGGGATCACCCTGTATGGCGGCAACAGCAAGCCGCCGGGCACCGCCGAGCGCCAGCAGTTCCCGGCCGATGGCGAATCGGTGGCGATGTTCCGCCGCGCCGACATGCTGGCCTCGACCCACAACACCTGGGCGATGGAGATCGAACCGGACCAGCGCTTCGTCTATGAGCTGACCCGGCCGGAGGGGCGCCGCTTCCGCGTCGAATTCGACCTCAGCACGCCGGTGCCGCTGCCGCCGGCCCCGTGGGGCGACCAGCCCCCGCCGGCGCCCTGACCGCTCTATCCGGTAGCGCCGGGCCATGCCCGGCGGCTTTTCTGTGCTTGACCGCGCTGCTGCGCTCGCCGGGCATGGCCCGGCGCTACCGCTCAACGGGTCCCGAAGCGCGCCCGGCAGCCGTTGCTCACCCACACCTGCCCACGCGAATAGCCCCAGCTGCGGCCTTCCTGGCAGGCGCTGCCGGACAGCTGCTGCTGCAGCACCGGGCGGCCCTGGCGCTCATCCCAGTCGCAGTTCTGGGTGCGATTGTTGTTGCTGCTGCAGGTGATGGAGTAGTTGCTGTTGCCGCCGCCCCAGTTGCCGCCATTCCCACCGCCCCAGCCGCCACGCGATTCGGCGAACTCGCCGCGGCAGCCGCGGTTGACCCAGATGCTGCCGCGCCGCACGCCCCAGGTCTGGCCCTCGACGCAGGCCGAGCCGGAAATCTGCCGGACCAGGGTCGCGCCGCGCCAGTTGGTCGGGCAGGTGCGCTCGCGGCTGTCCTGGCTCTCGCAGCGGATGGTGCCGCCGCTGCCGCCGCCCCAGTTGCCGCCATTGCCACCGCCCCAGCCGCCGCGGCCCTCGACGAACTCGGCCCGGCAGCCATTGGTGACCCAGATGCTGCCGTTGCGGCTGCCCCAGGTGCGGCCCTCCACGCAGGATGAGCCGGACAGCTGGCGCACCATCTGCGCGCTGCGCCAGCCGGTGTTGCAGACCCGCTCGCGGTTGTTCTGGCTCTCGCAGCGGACGACGCCGTTCTGCGCAGCGGCGGGGGCGACGGGCAGGGCGAGGCCGGCAAGGCCGCCCACGGACAAGGTCAGGGCCAGGCTGGCCAGGGACAGCGGTTTCATGGCGAATCCCCATACGGTGTGTGGTGCGCGACTATAAGGACGGGGCGGATAAAGCCCGTGTGACTGTCCGCATTTGCCCCGGCCGGGGCCTCGGCCGCAGAATACGGGGCTTTCCGGTCCCCGTCGGGCGCCGGCGTTCTCCAGCGGAGCTTTCCCCCCATGCGTACCCACTTCTGCGGCCTGGTCGATGAGACCCTGATTGGCCAGACTGTCACCCTCGCCGGCTGGACCGACGTGGCCCGTAACCAGGGCGGCGTCTGCTTCATCGATCTCCGCGATCATGAAGGCATCGTGCAGGTGACCGTCGAGGTCGACAACGCCGAAGTGTTTGCCGTGGCTGCCTCGCTGGGCTACGAGGACGTGCTGCAGGTCGAAGGCGTGGTGCGCGCCCGCCACGCGGTGAACGACAAGATGGCCACCGGCAAGGTGGAAGTGATCGCCACCGCCATCACCGTGCTGAACAAGGCCGCCCCGCTGCCGTTCCACGCGCACGAGAACCCGGGCGAAGACACCCGCCTGAAGTACCGCTACCTGGACCTGCGCCGCCCGGAAATGCAGCGCATGCAGCGCACCCGCATCAAGCTGGTGCAGGCCCTGCGCCGCCACCTGGACGAGCGCGGCTTCCAGGACATCGAAACCCCGATCCTGACCAAGGCCACCCCGGAAGGCGCCCGCGACTTCCTGGTGCCGGCGCGCATGCACCCGGGCGAGTTCTACGCCCTGCCGCAGAGCCCGCAGCTGTTCAAGCAGATCCTGATGGTGGCCGGCTTCGACCGTTACTACCAGATCGCGCGCTGCTTCCGCGATGAGGCCCTGCGTGCCGACCGCCAGCTGGAATTCACCCAGCTGGACATGGAATTCGCCTTCGTCCGCGAACAGGACGTGCAGGACTTCGTCGAGTCGATGATCCGCGCCATCTTCAAGGAAGTGGTCGACGTCGAGCTGGCCGCCACCTTCCCGCGCATGACCTGGGCAGAGGCGATGCGTCGCTACGGTTCGGACAAGCCGGACCTGCGCATCGCGCTGGAACTGGTGGACGTGGCCGAACTGGTCAAGGACAGCGAGTTCGCCGTGTTCACCGGCCCGGCCAATGACGCCGAAGGCCGCGTGGCCGCGCTGCGCATCCCGGGCGGCGCCACCCTGTCGCGCAAGCAGATCGACGAATACGCCGCGCACGCCGCCAAGTACGGCGCCAAGGGCCTGGCCTACATCAAGATCGCCGACAACGGCGAAGTCAGCTCGCCGATCCAGAAGTTCTTCAGCGAGGCATCGTTCGCCGCCCTGGTCGCCCACGTTGGCGCCGGCAACGGCGACATCGTGTTCTTCGGTGCCGGTGGCTACAACAAGGTGTCCGACTTCATGGGCGCCCTGCGCCTGAAGGCCGGCAAGGACTTCGGCCTGGTCGCCGACGGCTGGGCCCCGCTGTGGGTCACCGACTTCCCGATGTTCGAATGGGACGACGAAGACCAGCGCTACGTCGCCCTGCATCACCCCTTCACCGCACCGGCCGTGGACGACATCGCCGACCTGCGCGCCAACGCCCGTACCGCCGTGTCGCGCGGCTACGACATGGTGCTCAACGGCAATGAAATCGGCGGCGGCTCGATCCGTATCCACCGCCCGGACATGCAGAGCGCGGTGTTCGAACTGCTGGGCATCGGCGCCGAAGAGGCCCGTGCCAAGTTCGGCTTCCTGCTCGACGCGCTGAACTACGGCGCGCCGCCGCACGGCGGCATCGCCTTCGGCATCGACCGCATCGCCGCGCTGATGGCCGGCACCGAGTCGATCCGCGACGTCATCCCGTTCCCGAAGACCACCGGTGCGCAGGACCTGATGACCGATGCGCCGTCGCCGATCGTCGATACGCAGCTGGCCGAAGTGCACATCCAGGTTCGCCCCAAGACCAACTGATCAGGAGATCCAGGCAATGACCGAGTTTGCGTTTTCGCTGGAGTGGGAAAAGCTGGGCAATGAAGGCTCCGAGGCCAACCTGGTCACCGAGCGTGCACGTGTCTTCGGTGGTTGGCTGGTCCGCGTCGGTACCAACCCGGCGGCGATGGCCCTGACCTTCGTCGCCGACGGCGAAGGCCGCTGGGACGGTGAAGACTTCGGCGTCGAGGATTACGAGGACGACGAAGAGGAAGAGTTCGACGAGGACGAGGAAGAAGAAGGCGAGGACGAGGACGAAGAGGAATACGAGGAAGAGGACGAGGAAGAAGAGGACGAAACCGAGTCGTCGGAACGGGCTTGACCCCGACCGTCGCCCTGGCGTCCACTCGACCCATGTATTCCATCCGCCGCGCCACCGTGGACGACGCGCCGACCCTGTCGGCGCTGGCTGCCGGCACGTTCACCGAGACCTTCGGCCATCTGTACCCGCCGCAGCACCTGCAGGACTTCCTCGAGGAGTCCTATACGGTGGAACGGCAGCGCACCATCCTGGCCCACCCCGATTACGCGGTGTGGCTGCTGGAGCTGGACGGGGAGGCGGTCGGCCATGCCGCCGCCGGCCCCTGCGGGCTGCCGCACCCGGACGTGAAGCCCGGTGACGGTGAGCTCAAGCGCCTGTACCTGATCAAGACCCAGCAGAGTTGCGGCTGGGGCAGCCGCCTGCTGGAAACCGCACTGGCCTGGCTGGAGCAGGACGGCCCGCGCACCCTGTGGCTGGGGGTGTGGTCGGAAAACTTCGGCGCCCAGCGCTTCTATGCCCGCTACGGCTTCGAGAAAGCCGGCGAATACCTCTTCCCGGTCGGCGAAACCAACGACCTGGAATTCATCCTGCGCCGGGCTCCGCGCCCGGCGTGAGATGTTCACCGGCGCTTGCCGGTCGATTCTGTTCAATCACCGTACGTCCCGCCCCGCCGAACGCCAGGCTGTAACGCATGACTCCCCCCGTACTGCTGCTGCACGGCATCTGGAATGCCCGCGCCTGGGTCGGGCCACTGGCCTGGCGCCTGCGCGCCCGTGGTTTCCAGGTGCATACCTTCGGTTACCCCTCCATCTTCGGTGGCCCCGATGTGGCCGTGCCGCAGCTGCTGGAGCGGCTGGCCGACGCCGGCCCGCTGTCGCTGGTCGGCCACAGCCTGGGCGGCCTGCTGGCGCTGGAGGCCCTGCGCCGCCAGCCGCAGCTGGACGTGCAGCGCGTGGTCTGCCTGGGCTCGCCGCTGCGCGGCAGCGGCACGGCGCGCTCGCTGTCCGACCATGGCTGGGGCCTGGCCCTGGGGCGCAGCAGCGAACTGCTTCTCGATGGCCTGCCGGACTGGCAGGGCAGGGCGAAGGTCGGCCTGATCGCCGGCTCGGTGCCGCACGGGCTGGGCAGCCTGCTGGGGGCGCTGGATGACGTATCCGACGGCACCGTGGCCCTGGCCGAGACCCAGCTCCCGGGCCTGGCCGACCACTGCGTGGTGCGCACCAGCCACAGCGGCCTGGTGGTATCGCCCGATGCCGCGCGGCAGACCGCGCATTTCCTGCGCCACGGCCAGTTCGACCACAGCCGCGACGCCGCGGCCGCGTAGGTTGGTGGGTGCGACCGACCTGCACTGGTGGGTGCGAACCGTTGGTTCGCACGCCTTTCGCCGGGCATGGCCCGGCGCTACCGTGGGGCATCGTTCCCGGCGGCATCAGCCCGCCCTAGACACGGTTGCCGCCGCCGATCAGGTAGAATCCGCGCCTTGATCCTGAAGCAGCCAGACGGTAACACCCATGGGAAGAGGTCCCTCGATCGAAAACCGCAAAAACGCGTCTGACGCGAAGCGCGGCAAGATTTTCACCAAGATCATCCGCGAGATCGGCGTTGCCGCGCGCGGCGGTGGAGGCGACCCCAACAACAACCCGCGCCTGCGCGTGGCCATGGACAAGGGTCTGAGCGTGAACATGTCCAAGGACGTGATCGAGCGCGCCATCAAGAAGGCCACCGGTGAACTGGAAGGCGTCGATTACGAGGAAATCCGCTACGAGGGCTACGCCCCGGGCGGCGTCGCCGTCATCGTCGACTGCCTGACCGACAACCGCGTGCGTACCGTGGCCGATGTCCGCCACGCGTTCAGCAAGTGCGGCGGCAACATGGGCACCGAAGGCTCGGTCGCCTTCATGTTCAAGCGCCTGGGCGTGCTGCATTTCGCCGCCGGTGCCGATGAAGAAGCGATCACCGAAGCGGCCATCGAGGCCGGCGCCGACGACATCGTGGTCTACCCCGAAGACGGTGCGATCGACGTGGTCACCAGCCCGGACGCGTTCAACGCGGTCAAGGATGGAATGGCCGCGGCCGGCCATGTTGCCGACCACGCCGAGATCACCTTCCGCGCGGACAACGACATCAAGGTCGAGGGCGACGTCGCCCTGCAGGTCAAGAAGCTGCTGGACATGCTGGAAGACCTGGACGACGTGCAGGACGTGTACTCCAACGCCGAACTCGGCGCCGACGCCTACGCCTGAGCCGTCCCAGACGGTCTGGGCGCGGGCCGTTGAACGGTCACCGCGGACAGTCATGAGCCCATACGCCTGCCAGCGTTTCCCGTTCCACCCGGCCAGGAGTGCCGCATGACCCGCATCCTCGGCATCGACCCCGGTTCCCAGCGGACCGGGGTCGGCATCATTGATGTCGACGCCGCCGGCAAGGTCAGCCACGTGCACCACCAACCGCTGGTGCTGCTGGGCGCCGACGATTTCCCCCAGCGCATGAAGCTGCTGGTGCTGGGCCTGGCCGATCTGTGCCAGACGTACCAGCCGGACGAAGTGGCCATTGAAAAGGTCTTCATGGCGCGCAACCCCGATTCGGCTCTGAAGCTGGGCCAGGCCCGTGGCGCGGCGATCTCGGCGGTGGTCCTGCGCGACCTGCCGGTGCACGAATACGCCGCCAGCGAGATCAAGCTGGCCGTGGTCGGCCGCGGTGGCGCCGAAAAGCAACAGGTTCAACACATGGTCGGGCTCATGCTCAACCTGAAAACCAAGCTGCAGGCCGACGCGGCCGACGCGTTGGCGGTGGCAATCACCCATGCCCACGTAAGGGCGACGGCCAACCGCCTGGGGCTCAGTGCCCGCCAGGCCTGGGGCCGCAAATGAGGAGCTGCACGCAATGATCGGTCGACTGCGCGGCATCGTCGCCTACAAGGCACCGCCGTGGCTGGTGGTGGACGTGAACGGGGTGGGCTACGAACTGGAGGCGCCGATGAGCACCTTCTACGACCTGCCCGAACTCGGCCGCGAGGTCACCCTGTACACCCATTACTCGCAGAAGGAAGACAGCGTCTCGCTGTACGGCTTCCTGCGCGAGGGTGAGCGCAGGCTGTTCCGCGATGTGCAGAAGGTCAGCGGCATCGGCGCGAAGATCGCGCTGGCCGTGCTGTCCGGCGTCACCGTCGAGGAGTTCGCGCGCATGGTCCAGGCCGGTGACATCACCGCGCTGACCCGCATCCCGGGCATCGGCAAGAAGACCGCCGAGCGCATGGTGCTGGAGCTGCGTGACCGCGCCGCCCAGTTCGGTGCCGGCGGCGCCCTGCCCACCGGCAGTGGCCCGGCCCCGGCCGATCCGCTGTCCGACGCCACCGTGGCCCTGCAGCAGCTGGGCTACAAGCCGACCGAAGCGGCGCGAATGGCCCGCGAAGCCTTCAATGAAGGCGACGAAGTGGCCACCGTCATCCGCAAGGCCCTGCAGTCGGCGCTGCGCTGAAGCGCGCGCTGGTCTTTTCCCATTCCCCCATCGCCTGAGCTTCGCCAGGAGTCCCATGTCCAGCAGTCAAACCCCGCACGCAGCCGCCCCCGGCGGCCATGGTCACGCCCCCCCGGCCGGGGGATTGGCGCTGATCATCGGTGCGATCGGCGTGGTCTTCGGCGATATCGGTACCAGCCCGCTGTACACCCTGAAAGAGGCGTTCTCGCCGCACTACGGGCTCAACAGCGACCACGACACCGTGCTGGGCGTGCTGTCGCTGGCGTTCTGGGCGCTCAACATCGTGGTCACCCTGAAGTACGTGACCATCATCATGCGCGCCGACAATGACGGCGAGGGCGGCATCATGGCGCTGATGGCGCTGACCCAGCGCACCCTGCGCAACGGGTCGCGCTCGGCGTACGTGGTCGGCATCCTCGGTATCTTCGGTGCCTCGCTGTTCTTCGGCGATGGTGTGATCACCCCGGCGATTTCCGTGCTCGGCGCGGTGGAAGGCCTGGAGGTGGCGGCCCCGGGCCTGCATGCCTTCATCGTGCCCATCACGGTCGTGGTGCTGCTGGCTGTGTTCGCGGTGCAGCGCTTTGGTACCGAGAAGATCGGCAAGCTGTTCGGGCCGATCACCTCGATCTGGTTCATTTCGCTGGCCGCCATCGGCATCTACAACATCGTCGATTCACCGGAAGTGCTGAAGGCCTTCAACCCGTGGTGGGCCATCCGCTTCTTCATGGACCACAGCTGGCACGGCATCTTCATCCTCGGCGCGGTGGTACTGGCGGTGACCGGTGGCGAAGCGCTGTACGCCGACATGGGCCACTTCGGCGCCAAGCCCATCCGTCATGCGTGGTATTTCTTCGTGCTGCCATGCCTGGTGCTGAACTACCTGGGGCAGGGCGCGCTGGTGCTCAACCATCCGGAGGCGGTGAAGAACCCGTTCTTCGAGGCCGTGCCGGACTGGGCGCTGTACCCGATGATCATCCTGGCCACCATGGCCGCGGTCATCGCCTCGCAGTCGGTCATCACCGGTGCGTTCTCGGTGTCGCGCCAGGCGATGCAGCTGGGCTACATCCCGCGCATGCGCATCAAGCACACCTCGCACGACACCATCGGCCAGATCTACATCCCCGGCATCAACTGGGGCATCGCGGTGATGGTCATCGGCCTGGTGCTGGCGTTCCGCAGCTCGTCCAACCTGGCCGTGGCCTACGGCATCTCGGTGTCGGCCACCATGCTCATCGACACCCTGCTGCTGGCCCTGGTGGCCCGCTCGCTGTGGCCGAAGGCACGCAACTGGATCCTGCCGCTGTGCGTGGTGTTCTTCATCATCGACCTCGGCTTCGTCATCGCCAACGGCGCCAAGCTGCTGCAGGGCGCGTGGTTCCCGGTGGTGCTGGGCATTTTCCTGTTCACCATGATGCGCACCTGGCGCCGTGGCCGCGAGCTGCTGCGCGATGAGATCCGCAAGGACGGCATCCGCATCGACACCTTCCTGCCGGGCCTGATGCTGGCGCCGCCGGTGCGCGTGCCTGGCACCGCGGTGTTCCTCACCGCCGACCCGACCGTGGCCCCGCATGCGCTGATGCACAACCTCAAGCACAACAAGGTGCTGCACGAGCGCAACGTGTTCCTGCACGTGGAAACCCTGCCCATTCCGTATGCGATGGAAGGGCAGCGGCTGAAGATCGAATCGGTGGGCGACGAGTTCTACCGGGTCTACGTCCGCTTTGGTTTCATGGAGACCCCGGACGTGCCGCTGGCGCTGATGCGCTCGTGCGACCACGGCGGCATCTATTTCGACCCGATGGACACCACGTTCTTCGCCAGCCGCGAAACCATCGTTGCCACCGCCAACCGCGGCATGCCGATCTGGCGAGACAAGCTGTTCGCGCTGATGCACCGCAACGCCGCCCCGGCGACGGGCTTCTTCCGCATCCCGGGCAATCGCCTGGTAGAACTGGGTGCCCAGGTCGAGATCTGACCGCGCGGGGTCGGATCCTTTTTCCGCAGGAAAAAGGCTCTGACCCCATGTTTCGCGCGTCCGGGAGTGGGGTCAGAGCCGTTTTCCGTTGGAAAACGGATCCGACCCCGTGCCGACCAACGGTCGGCACCCACCAAAGCAGCAGGCCAGCAGTTCGCAGCAAACTGTCGAAGGCGGGGTGGGTCCGGTTGCGGGGGCGTGAGCCGCATGGATGCGGCGACCGAGCTTACATGGACGTACTTGCAGCGTCCCCCGTAACCGGACCCACCCCGCCATTCCCCAGGAAGCCCGCTTCTGTTTCGGCTGTTGCTCTGGATGTTGCCGTTGCCGTTGCCTCTGCGGGTGCCGGGCGCAGCCCGGCCGAAACCCGTACTTTTGCCGCATAATCAGCACATGACCGACGATCGCATCATCGGCGCCGGCGCCACCCGCGAGGATGACGCCGCCGACGCCAGCATCCGACCCAAGCGACTGGCCGATTACCTCGGCCAGGCGCCGGTGCGCGAGCAGCTGGAAATCTACATCGAAGCGGCCAAGGCCCGTGGCGACGCGCTCGACCACGTGCTGATCTTCGGCCCGCCCGGCCTCGGCAAGACCACCCTCAGCCATGTCATCGCCAACGAACTGGGCGTGGCGCTGCGGGTGACCTCCGGCCCGGTCATCGAGAAGGCCGGTGACCTCGCCGCGCTGCTGACCAACCTGCAGCCGCACGACGTGCTCTTCATCGACGAAATCCACCGCCTGTCGCCGGTGGTCGAGGAAGTGCTGTACCCGGCGATGGAAGATTTCCAGATCGACATCATGATCGGCGAAGGCCCCGCGGCCCGATCGATCAAGATCGACCTGCCGCCGTTCACCCTGATCGGCGCCACCACCCGCGCCGGCCTGCTGACCGCGCCGCTGCGCGACCGCTTCGGCATCGTGCAGCGGCTGGAGTTCTACAGCGTCGAGGAACTGACCCGCATCGTGCGCCGTTCGGCGGCCATCCTGGCCATCGACTGCACGGCCGACGGGGCAGGGGAGATCGCCCGCCGCGCGCGTGGTACCCCGCGTATCGCCAACCGCCTGCTGCGCCGCGTGCGCGACTACGCCCAGGTCAAGGCCGGTGGCCACATCGACGAAGCCGTCGCCCAGGCCGCCATGAAGATGCTCAAGGTCGACCCGGAAGGCTTCGACGAGCTCGACCGGCGCCTGCTGAAGACCATGGTCGACTACTTCGACGGCGGCCCGGTGGGCATCGAGTCGCTGGCCGCGGCCCTGTCCGAAGAGCGCGGCACCCTGGAGGACGTGGTCGAACCCTACCTGATCCAGCAGGGCTTCCTGGTGCGCACCGCGCGCGGCCGCATGGCCACCCACAAGGCCTACCGGCACATGGGATTGAAGCCGAAGAACCCGCCGCAGGACCTGTTTGCGGAGGTTCCCGATGTCGGTTGAGCCCCGATTCAGTTGGCCGACACGCATTTACTGGGAAGATACGGACGCTGGCGGGGTGGTCTACCACGCCCGCTACGTGGCCTTCATGGAACGGGCCCGGACCGAATGGATGCGCGCGCTGGGCTACGGCCAGGAGCGCATGCGCAGCGAGCACGGCATGGTGTTCGCGGTGCGTTCGATGCAGATGGACTTCATCAAGCCGGCCCGGCTGGATGACGCCCTGCAGGTGAGCGCCACCCTGGTCCAGCTGAAGAAGGCCAGCATGGTCTTCGACCAGCGGGTCGAGCGCGACGGCGAGCTTCTGCTGTCGGCCCAGGTCCGCATCGCCGCACTGGACGCGGCCAGTTTCCGCCCGCGTGGCATGGACGAACCCGTCCTTGCCGCGCTGCAAACCCACCTCCACCCCGAATCCGAACTTTGAGGAACAACGGATGATCGCAACGCTCCTGGCCCTGCAGGCCACGGTCACCGAGGCACTGCCGGCCGATGTCAGCAACGCCGCGACCCAGACCCTTGCCCAGGCCACCACCGGCGGCGGCATCAACTACCTCGAACTGATGGCCAAGGCCAGCCTGCCGGTGAAGCTCATCGTGCTGCTGCTGCTGATCGGCTCGTTCGTCAGCTGGGTGATCATTTTCCGCAAGGCCCGCGTGTTCAAGCAGGCCACCCGCGAAGCCGACGAGTTCGAGAACCGTTTCTGGTCCGGCGCCGACCTGGGCAAGCTGTACAGCTCGGCCACCGACCGCAGCCGCAATGTCGGCGGCCTGGAAGCCATCTTCGAAGCCGGTTTCCGCGAATACAGCCGCCTGCGCGACAAGCGCCGCCTGGACGGCCGCGCGCAGCTGGAAGGTGCCCAGCGCGCCATGCGCACCACCTACACCCGTGAAGTGGACCAGCTCGAGCGCAACCTCGAACTGCTGGCCAACATCGGCTCCACCGCCCCGTACGTGGGCCTGGTCGGTACCGTGTTCGGCATCATGGTGACCATGCACGACATGATCAGCAGCGGTGCCCAGGCCGGCATCGCCGCCGTCGCCCCGGGTATCTCCGAAGCGCTGTTCGCCACCGCCATCGGCCTGTTCGTGGCGATCCCGGCGGTGTGGGCCTACAACCGCTTCACCACCCGCGTGGAACGCATGTCGGTGCGGTTCGAAACCTTCGCCGAAGAGTTCAGCTCCATCCTGCAGCGCCAGAGCGCTGGCGACGAGTAAGCGACTGACCCGGGAGTCCAAGCCATGTCCGCTGCCATCGGTCGCCGCAAGCGCCGCAAGCTGAAATCGGAAATCAACGTCGTTCCCTACATCGACGTCATGCTGGTGCTGTTGATCATCTTCATGGTCACCGCGCCGCTGCTTACCCTGAGCTTCGATGTCGATCTGCCGCAGTCCAACGCCAAGGCGCTGGAAAGCAAGCAGGACCCGGTGGTCGTCTCGGTCCGCCAGGACGGCCAGCTGAGCCTGAAGCTGCCCGACGCCAAGGAGCCGACCGCGGTCAGCGCCGAGGAGCTGCTGGGCCGCCTGTCCGGCATCGCCGCACAGGACAAGGATGTGCGCGTGATCGTCGCCGCCGACCGTGCCGTGGCCTATGAAAAGGTCGTCGACGCGATGGATGTCATCAAGCGCGCCAAGATCGACAAGGTAGGCCTGGCCACCGATGCACGCTGACACCCTGCCACCGCCGCACAAGCAGGAACCGGGCTGGGGCCTGCCCCTGGCGCTGGCCGTGCTGGTGCACGTGCTGGTCGCGCTTGTCTTCATCGTGGCCTGGCTGTGGTCGCCGGAGCGCAACACCGAAGCCGCCGCCGGTGACCCGTCGGTAGAGGCCAGCCTGGCGCTGTCCTCCTCCGAGGCCGCCGCCGCACGCCAGGCCCTGCGCCAGTCGGAAAAGCTGGAAGACCTGCCCGAACCGGTCGCCGAGCCGGTGCCCGTGCCGGAAGACACCATCCCGCCGCCGCAGCCGATCGAGGAGCCGCGCCCGCAGGACGCGCCCACGCCGCAGCAGCAACAGGCGCAGGAGCGCGTGGCGCAGCCGGATACCAAGGATCAGGAAGCCGCCAACGCCCTGGCCATCTCGCAGGAGAAGGCCAAACAGGAGCAGGAAGCCAAGCGCCGCCAGGAACAGATCGACCTGACCGAACGCAAGCGCCAGGAAGAAGCCGAGCAGAAGGCCCGCCTGGCCAAGCAGCAGGAAGAGGACGCCAAGAAGAAGATCGCTGACCAGCAGAAGGTCGCGGCTGAAAAGGCCGAGGCCGAGAAGCAGAAGAAGATCGCTGACCTCCGGGCCAGACGCGAGCAGGCCGAGAAGGAAGCCAAGCTGGCCGAGCAGAAGCTTCGCCAGGTGGCCGCCGCCCGCAACGCCACAGGCGCGACCCCGGCCGGCAGCACCGGTGCGGCCCAGCCGGCCAACGGCGGTGGCGGTACCAGCGATGATCTTTCGGCGAAGTACGCTGCGGCGCTGGTGAACAAGATCCGTGGCTCGTGGACGCGTCCGGACAGCGTGCCGATCGGCCAGCGCTGCCAGATCACCATCACCCAGATTCCGGGTGGCCAGGTGCTGCAGGCCAAGGTGGGCGCCAACTGCCCCTACGACGAGGCCGGCAAGCGCTCGATCGAGGCCGCGGTGCTCAATGCGCAGCCGCTGCCGTATCGCGGTTTTGAATCGGTGTTCGCGCGTACGCTCAACCTGACATTTACGCCGCAGGACTGATCGCGGCGCTTCGGACAGCCCCGTCCGCGTTACGCGGCGGGGTGCTGAAGTTAACGGTGCGTGAGAGCGCACCCTGGCACTGACCCGGAATTCACGTACCCTTGGTTCATGATTGCGAAGCGGTTCACCCGCCGTTTGCTATCCCTCGTACCGGTTTCCCCCTACTGAGCGCTCCATGAAGAAGATGCCTCGCTGGCTTGCCGTGTTTGCGGCCCTGTTGCTGCCCTTCGCTGCCTTCGCGCAGCAGAGGAGCCTTGACCTTGAAATCATCGGCGGCAATGCCTCCGCGCTGCCGATTACCATCGTGCCGATGCCCTACCAGGGTTCGGCGGGCGCCCCGCAGACCGATGTGGCCGGCGTCGTCCGCGCCGACCTGGAGCGTTCGGGCCAGTTCCGCACGCTGCCCGAAGCGCAGATCGTGGAAAAGCCGACCCGTGGCGGCGAGATCCAGTTCCCGACCTGGCGCGCACTGAAGCAGAACTACATCGTCGTCGGCCGCGTCATCGACGCCGGTGCCGGCGCCTACCGCGTCGAGTACGAACTGTTCGACGTGCCCAAGGGCGAGCGCCTGCTGGGCCTGGCCATGACCGCACGCGGCAACGCCATGCGCGACGTGGCCCACCAGATGGCCGATGCCATCTACGAGAAGATCACCGGTGTGCGCGGTGCCTTCTGGACCCGCATCGCCTATGTCACCGCCAGCGGCAAGGGCGATGCCATGCGCTACGCGCTGATGGTCGCCGACTCGGATGGCTACAACCCGCAGACCATCGTCCGCTCGGCCGAGCCGCTGCTGTCGCCGTCGTGGAGCCCGGATGGCGGCAAGCTCGCCTACGTCAGCTTCGAGCGTGGCAACTCGGCCATCTACATCCAGAACATCTCCACCGGCGCCCGTGAGCTGGTCACCAGCTTCCGCGGCATCAACAGCGCCCCGGCCTTCTCGCCGGACGGCCGCAAGCTGGCCCTGACCCTGTCGCGTTCGGGCAACCCGGAGATCTACGTGATGGACCTGGGCAGCAAGCAGCTGACCCAGCTGACCAACCACTTCGCCATCGACACCGAGCCGACCTGGGCCCCGGACGGCAGCGCGGTGTACTTCACCTCCGACCGCGGCGGCCGTCCGCAGGTCTACAAGGTGGGCGCAGGCGGCGGCAGTGCCGAGCGCGTGACCTTCCAGGGCAACTACAACGCCAAGCCTTCGGTGTCCTATGACGGCAAGAAGATCGCCGTGGCACAGGGCTCGGGCAACAGCTACAAGATCGCGGTGATGGACAGCTCGCTGGGCTCCCCGCGCTGGAACACCCTGTCGGTCGGCTCGCTGGACGAGTCGCCGAGCTTCGCCCCGAACGCGAGCATGGTGCTGTACGCCGCACGCGAAGGGGGCCGTGGTGTGCTGTATGCCGTGTCGGCCGATGGGCGCGTCCGCCAGCGCCTGGTTCTGGCCGATGGTGACGTGCGCGAACCGTCTTGGTCGCCATACCGTACCCAGCGCTAAAAGAGTGTTAATATTTTCGCTGTATTGACCCCTCATCGGCCTAGGAGCCACAAAGGTATTGCCATGAACAAGTCCACCCGCGTTCTGCTTGTTTCCCTGCTGTCTGTGGCCGTCCTGGCCGGTTGCTCGAAGAAGGTGAAGGAAGAGCCGGCGGCTCCGGTCGACACCGGTTCGACCACCGCTCCGACCGCTCCGGCCACCTCCGGCCTGTACGGCCCGGGTGACCTGGACACCGACGCTTGCCTGCGCCAGCGCGTTGTCTACTTCGACCTGGACAAGGAAGAAGTGAAGCCGGAATTCCAGGCCATCATGGCTTGCCACGCCAAGTACCTGCGTGACCGTCCGTCCTCGCGCATCACCCTGCAGGGCCACACCGACGAGCGCGGTTCGCGCGCTTACAACCAGGCCCTGGGCGAGCGTCGTGGCAACGGCGTCAACTCGGCCCTGCAGGCCAACGGTGGCTCGGCTTCGCAGCTGACCGTCGTGTCCTACGGTGAAGAGCGTCCGGTCTGCACCGAGTCGAACGAGTCCTGCTGGTCGCAGAACCGTCGCGTCGAAATCGTCTACACCGCGCAGTAATCCATGCGCATTGGCATCAAACTGATGCTGGTCGTTGCGGCAGCCCTCGTGGCTGCCGCACCGGCGCATGCACAACGGCAGAGCCTGGCCGATCGTGTCGGTTCCCTCGAGCAGCAGATGTACAACAACAGTGCCAACCAGGACCTGTTGAACCAGATCAATCAGCTGCGGCAGCAGGTCACCAGCCTGCAGTCGACCCTCGAGCAGATCCAGCACGAAAACGCCCAGCTCAAGCAGTCCGCCCAGGACCAGTACCTGGATCTGGACAGCCGCCTGAACCGGTTGGAAGGGGGCAATGCAGCGCCGGCCCTGCCGCCTGTTCCGGCCACCTCGTCGACGGCCCCCGCGGCCCCGGCGCAGCCCACTGCAGCGGCCACTTCCGAGCGGCCGCCTTCGGTGCATGGCGACCCGGGCAGCCTCGCGGCGACCGGTGACGAGCGCACCTCGTACAACGTCGCCTTCGATGCCCTCAAGGCTGGCAAGTACGACGATTCGGCACAGCTGTTCCTGAGCTTCCTGGAGCTGTACCCGAACGGCGTCTACACCCCCAATGCGCTGTATTGGCTGGGTGAGAGCTATTACGCCACCCGCAATTTCCCGATGGCCGAGACCCAGTTCCGCGAACTGATCTCGCGTTATCCCACCCACGACAAGGCCTCCGGCGGCCTGCTCAAGGTTGGCCTCTCGCTGTATGGCGAAGGCAAGGTCGACCAGGCCCAGCAGACCCTGGAAACCGTCGTGGCGCAGTACCCGGGCTCGGACGCCGCGCGCACCGCGCAGGACCGCCTGCAGTCGATCCGCCTGGGCAAGCAGATCCGCTGATCCGCTGACCCGGCGTACAATACGTAACCTGTAGAGCCGAGCCCATGCTCGGCTGCTTTCGTTTCCGGCGCCTGCTGATCCGGCCGCCCGCCCCATGAAGAATTGCCCGCCATGACCGCCGTTTCCCCGTCCGCCGCCGTCGCTACCCCCAGCGAAATCGTGCAGTCGCCGCTGCCCCGGCTGAAGATCACCGAGATCTTCACCTCGCTGCAGGGTGAGGCCGATACCGCCGGCTGGCCGACCGTGTTCGTGCGCCTGACCGGCTGCCCGCTGCGCTGCAACTACTGCGACACGGCCTACGCCTTCCACGGCGGCACCTGGTGGGATATCGACGACATCGTGGCCGAGGTGCTGGCCCAGGGCGTGCGCCATGTCTGCGTGACCGGCGGCGAGCCGCTGGCGCAGAAGCGCTGCCTGGTGCTGCTGCAGAAGCTCTGCGATGCCGGCATGGACGTCTCGCTGGAAACCTCCGGCGCGCTGGACGTCAGCGCGGTCGACCCGCGCGTGTCGCGCGTGGTCGACATCAAGACCCCGGGCTCGGCCGAAGCCGCGCGCAACCGCCTGGAGAACCTGCCGCTGCTGACCGCCCGCGACCAGATCAAGTTCGTCATCTGCAGCCGCGAAGATTACGACTGGGCCAAGGGCATGCTCGCCGAGCACGACCTGGTGAAGCGCTGCACCGTGTTCTTCTCGCCCAGCAAGGGCGAGATCACCGCGCGCCAGCTGGCCGACTGGATCGTCGAGGACCGGCTGCCGGTGCGCTTCCAGATGCAGCTGCACAAGATTCTGTGGAACGACGAGCCGGGCCGATGAGCCCGGGCGTGGTGCCCTGATGTAGTTCCGGCGCGGGACAGCGTGCTGGCTTTCCCCTCCCAACCGGATGTTTTACCCATGAAGAAGGCAGTCGTGCTTCTCTCCGGCGGCATGGATTCAGCCGCCGTCATCGCCATGGCCCAGGAACAGGGCTTCGCCGTGCATGCCCTGAGCGTGCGCTATGGCCAGCGCCACACCTCCGAGCTGGACGCCGCCGTGCGCGTGGCCAAGGCCCAGGGCGTGATCGCCCACAAGACCGTGGACGTCGACCTGCGCAGCATCGGCGGCTCGGCCCTGACCGATGACATCGATGTGCCCGAAGCGGGCGGCGAGGGCATCCCGGTCACCTACGTGCCGGCGCGCAACACCATCATGCTGTCGCTGGCCCTGGGCTGGGCTGAAGTACTCGGCGCCAACGACATCTTCTGCGGCGTCAACGCGGTGGACTATTCGGGCTACCCGGATTGCCGCCCCGAGTTCATCGCCGCCTTCCAGGCCCTGGCCAACCTGGCCACCAAGTCGGGCGTGGAAGGGGCGGGCATCACCGTGCACGCACCGCTGCAGTTCCTCAGCAAGGCACAGATCGTCAGCGAAGGCGTGCGCCTGGGCGTGGATTTCGGCCTGACCGTCTCCTGCTACAACGCCGACGCCAACGGCGCCGCCTGCGGCCACTGCGACGCCTGCCGCCTGCGCGCGCAGGGCTTCGCCGATGCCGGCGTAGCCGACCCGACGCTGTACGCGTAACCGCCCCTCGGTGGGTGCGAACCGTTGGTTCGCACGCCCTCCGCCGGGCATGGCCCGGCGCTACCGGTGTGCTGTGGTGGGTGCGAACCGGCTCTTGGTGGGTGCGAACTGCTCCCCTGGTGGGTGCGAACCGTTGGTTCGCACGCTTTTGCCCTCCCACCCCGCCATCAAATTAGGTTAAAATGCCGACCCCGCCGAAAGGCAGGGCATGCACGGGCCGTTAGCTCAGTCGGTAGAGCAGAAGACTTTTAATCTTTTGGTCGATGGTTCGAATCCATCACGGCCCACCAGTGCAATCAATAACTTAAAGCGCCCTTGTGGCGCTTTTTTCGTCAGCTCCGTAATTCCTTCCGTAATATCTACGGCGGAAGGGACTAAAATTCCGCACTTTTGACGCCCTATTGAGTATGCTGCCCTCCATTAAGAATGGGAGGGTGGCGTGGACAAGGTACTGCCAAGACGGTTGGGGGCAGAGCCGATCGTTGATGCGATCTGTGAGATCCGCTTCGAGAAGTCCTTGCTTGACATTGTTGGTTTGCTGCCTGGTCTTCTCATGGAGAAGCTAGGAACCATCGATGAGGTCAACCGTCTGTTCCCTGGTCAGCTGCCCCCGATGATCGAAATTGGCGAGCTTGCTGATCAGGCTCACATCAGGCTCAAAGCTGGCGAAATGTACGTCTCAATTGGCCCTAGAGTGTTGGCCGTTGCGATGCCTGATCCATATCCAGGCTGGACCACGTTTCGTGCTGCCGCACTGAGTGTCTTTGAACTGGCTAAGAGCAAGGCTTTGATCGGCGATGTTTCAAGGGTTTCGGTCAGGTACACGGATCTGATCCACGCCGGCGCGTTTCATCAGCTCAACGCGTCCCTCGCACTTGGCGGGACCGAAAAATTTGAGGCGGTCGAAATCAGGACCGTGCGAAGCATCGAAGGCATTCGTGTCGTCAACAGCATCGCGTCGCCTGCATCTACCGTTGATGGTCGTTCGGGATTGGTCGTCGACACCGATACCCTGATGGAGATGCCTCCAAATTTTTGGTCGAGTGCTGGTGAGCATTTGGATCAACTTCACCGAATTAGCAAAGAAGTGTTCTTCGATCTGATCACCGCTGAGACCTTAGCCTCTCTGCATCCGGAGTATTGAGTATGAACGGAAGCTACACTGCTGATGCGAGTAGCAGGACAACGTCTGGCCTGAGGGCTCCCGCGCTCTTTCTCGCGCTGTCCTCTGGCCTGACTGGATATGCGGCTGACGCATCAGCCGTGCCTATGCACCAGGCATGGCGCGGACATGCGAGTTTGGAGACTAGCGCCACCCTGAGGTACTCCGCCGTTGCCAAGCGTCCCTTTGTTCCAAAAACTGACTTGGGCAGATCTTTGGCCGGGCTCCGAGCCCAGATTCTGAAGTCTGGTGGCGCAAGGCCTGCGGCTGTTCTTCTTGCTGAGATTAGGGAGCAGCGAGGCGAAGTATGAGCGCACGCGAGCGCGTCTACGTGGACGCCTGTGTACTTATCTTAGCGGCAAGCGCCTCCGAGGAGGATGTCGCTCAGCGGGCCTTGCAAGAGCTAGATCGTCCTGATGTCGAATACGTCTTTTCGACCCTAATAGAGCACGAAATTCTTCCTAATCCCATTAGGAACAAGCGACACGAGCAAGTAGCTTTCTTTCAGGCTTATATCGGCCATGCCATGAAGGTCGCGTGCGATGAAGCCCAGCAGGTAGCTGCACTGGAAATGCGCATCAATTGCCCTGGTTTGGAACTTGTCGATGCATTGCACCTTAGCGCAGCTCATGATGCAGGTGCAGTCGAGTTCGTAACTGCTGAGAAACTGACTAAGCCAATGGTGGCGAGCCCGCCATCCTTCGCCAACGGCATGACGGTTAGAACCATCCGAGTTTGATCGGCTCTTCCTGGCGCACCTTTGGTACGCTCTTGCAATAGACCTTCATCATAGCGTCGGTAACGCCCAGCGCGTCTTGGCGCTGGGCACGGTTGCCCACCGTGTGGGTTCCGCCCTTTCGCTGGAGGTCGAGCAGGCTGGAGCGTTCCGCCGCCACAATCACCCCGGACGCAATTGCGAGCTGTGTTGAGCGTCGCTAGGTGGTATCCGGGCGCGTGTTCTGATAGGGCTCGCCATGGTCTACAAGAAAAGTGGCGCTGAAACTAGGCGGGGCCAAGTAAGAAGCCCCGCCCTCGGCAATTAGTCTATTCCTCTGGCTCAACAAGCATATGCTCTGCGTTGCTTGGTGCGGAGTTGATCTCATCCTCAAAAGACGTAAGGTGAAGAATTGGGGCGGAGCGCATTAAGTCTTTCGCTGTTTTTTCCGCCACGTCAATTTCGGTTAGCCGATTCTGCAGGACTCGCATGTGAGCGTAGCATCCAAGGTCGACGGCGAAAGCACGGTAATTGCCGTCAGCGGATTTGTGAGTCAAAGCCGTGGCGCAGCTGTGGATAATCCGGTAATCAAGCAGGCGATAAAGAAGGCGGCGCCAATTATCATGCTGCTGTAGCTCGCGCTCTTCTACTAAGAAGATATTGCTCTTGCGGGTAAGGCAGAACTTCCTAATGACATAGATGCCCCTGATCAACTCGTCCTGTTGATCCTCCTGGCTATCCTGTTTCAATTCCTGGATTTTGTGCTCGAAGTTTCCGCGTGATACGAGGCGTACTTCATCTTTTCCGATCTTGCCCTTGTTCTCTACAACGACATCGTTAAGCAGCTCTAGGAATAATGAAAGCACGTCTCGCGGCACGCCACCTCCCGCCATGACTAGTCGCGCAAAGCCTTGGCCCTTGAACAGATCTCCAATCTCGGCAACAGTCATTCCAGCTCTTTTGCCAAATTGATCTAGGATTGCCCGATTTTGCACCACGGTTTTGGAGAAATCATCAAATGTGTAGTCGATGTTTATAGGTTGGTAGTCGTGTCGCTCTTGAGCGCCTATGGGCTGAGAACCACGATCAACGTACAGAGTAGATGCATGCCTCAATGTCGCAATTTTAAAGAAAAGCGGTAGGTCCTTGCACAGGCGATGAATGTAATCCACCACGAATGCCTGGTCTGTACGTCGCAGATGATATAGATCATCAATCTGGATAAGCAGGGTTGAAATTTTCTTGGAGGCGTCAAAAACATCTCGGACGGATCTCTTAAGATCAGGTAGCCACCGATCAAGCTCCTGAAGCTTTTCCTCGTGGATCTTGAAGGAGCTCTCTTCCTCCTCCAATACGCTTGATTTGCCAGATGCGTTCACTTTACCCGCAGGGGTGGTTACTCCACCCCCAGCGCCAAACTCATTTTCGTGGACGCGCCGCTTTTTAATTTCAGCGTCATGCACGTCTGCTGCAACACGTAGCTCATCGAGTCTAGTCAGAATTGAATTGATCTCTTTCCTGGCCTTGCCTGATTTTCCAAACCAAGGGAAGACATTTTTCTTAAGTTCTCGAAAAATTGAAGTGAGGATCTCAATTAAGACATTTGGAAAAGAGTGCTTCTTAAAATCCTCGCAGTTAAGATAGACGGAAGCCATGCCGTCCTGAAGTGTGCGAGATGAATTATGGAGTAGAAGTGTCTTTCCACAGCCGCGCCTGGCAAAAATTGCGTGATTTTGCTTGAGTCTCGCATCCTGCATCGCGGTTCCGACGGATATATATTCGGTCTTCGTGCCTGATTGCGCGCGCAGATTTTCCGATATCACTTCCCTAAGGCGTTCGAGCTGATTTTGGCTTTCCATGTGCCCCCCTGTTTGAATTGGGGATGCTACTTGCCACTCGAACTGATCGCTATCAGAATTTTCTGACTGTCCTTGGCGACCAGATGAGTTAAAGTGACCTGTTAAGCATTCAGTTTTCGGAATCCTCGTCCCGCCTCGCGCAGATTGGCGCACCGGCAGTGGCTCGCGTCTGACGCTGAATTCGATGAAAGTTCAAGCTTGCTCGAAACGATGGGAGCAGGGTTAGCTTCTAGACGCTGCGGCTAGTCCGTTCGTGATGGTCTTACTCTGGGTACACTTTTGTCGTAGACCTTCATCATCGCGTCAGTAACGCCAAGCGCGTCTTGACGATCCGCGCGATTGCCAGCTGTATCGGTGCCGCCCTTGCGCTTGAGGTCGTGCAGGCTGAAGCGCTCCTCTGACGTGATGACGCCGACTGCAATTGCAAGATGGATGAAGCGCTGCCAGGTGCTGTCCAGGCTGGTCTTCTGCAGCGGTTCGCCATGCTCTGCAAGGAATAGGTGTCGCTGGTCGGCCCGCATTTGCACCGGAAGGTTGTGGCGCTCGATGATGGCCTCACGGCGGCTGATCGCGGCATCCCACGCGTTGCGCAGTCGCGGGCTCCACTCCACCAAGTTGTCGCGGCTGCGCTTCCGGCGATTCGTGTGCAACCCCTCGGCCGTCCCTTGCGCCTCGGTCAGCGTGAGCGTTTCAATGCCGCGCAGTCTGCAGAGGTAACCCAACTCCATGATCATCCACAGATAGGCCGGCACCGAACCCTCGGTCCTGGACGTTCGCATGGAGCGCTCATGGGCGAATGCCAGCAACTTCGCATAGGCTGCATCGGTAGGGAGCCGCTGGCGCTTACGCTCCTTCGCCTGCTCCAGCCCCTGTGCGGGATTGTGGTCAACGATGCCCCGATTTAGCGCCCAGCGGAACACCAGGCGCGAATAGCGCAGGACCTTGTTCGCTTTGGTGGGCGTTCCTGCCGATTCGATCTTGTCGACTAGGCGCTGGAAATTGTGGTTGCGCAGCTTTGCCACCTGAAGCTTGCCGAATGGCACGCCCAGATTGGTGGGATAGTTGATCAGCACGTTCCGCGCTGACTCGTAGTCGTCACGGGTGCCTGCGGCCAGACCCTTGAACTTGGCGCTGTCGTGGTACTGGACGCATACCCATTCCACGGTCCCAGTGCTCTCGCCAGTCTCCATGATGCTGTGCAGCTCAGATAGCTTTGCATCGGGACCGGCGACTGTACGGCGAGTCTTCCTGGGTCCGTCGATGCCCGTCGATGTCTCCAGTACGTACCATCGCCCACGGCCGGTCGCATCCCAGTACATTCCCTTGGGAATCTTCGCCTGATCAATGTGTGGCGGGATCGATGGATTGTGCTTTCTCGGTCGAGGTGCCATCAGATGACGTCGTTTCCGTAAGTGTCGTTTGAGGCCTGCTGCAGGCCGAGTGCTGCGTTCATCGCGGCGGCGGTGGTCCAGATGCCGCCTTTGCCGTCATACCTGTATCGAATCCCTTCTTTGCGAGCCCATGCTTCCACAGTGGACAGGCGCGGTCGTTCGCCAGGACGACAGAGTTCCTGTAGATCCTGAAACTGGAGAACTTCTCCGATCATCGAGCCTCCCGGCCTGAGCGTGGCGGCGGGTCTATCCCGTAGGCAGCCGCGAGGGCATTGGTCCATCGATACGCGGTTGATCGGTGCACGTTGAACCTGGTGCATACGGCGTCGATGGTCGGGAAGCGTGACTGCTCATGTGCCCATTTGGAGAACTCCAGCACCGTGCGCAGGTGGCCGTAACTGGCGAGGTCGTGCTTCATCTTGCGAACTTTGAGCACTGGCGGCATGGCGGCATCTGCGGAGAAGGCGGCCGCACCAATGCCCAGGGAAGATGAGAGGTTCATGCGAACAGGTCCAGTTGGCCGGGTAGCGCCGGAGGAGGGGCGGCGACGGCCAAGCGGGCGGGTCTTACGCGGATCAGACAGTCTCCCTCGCCACGCATCTGCCACGGCCTGCCCGCGATGGGAACAAGGTCGCGAAAGCCACCACCACCGCCCACGCGGTCTTTGATCCTGAGCTGGTAATAGTCCCTGCCGCCGAACTGTGTGTGGTGCCCGGAACGCGGCCGCACGGCGACGACCGTAAAAACGGGAACCAGAAGGTTCCACTCGCTGGCCCGCACCTCATCTTCGTAGTGCCATGAGCCATACAGACGGCGGTCCATCGAGAGAACCTGATCCCCCACCGCGAAAGGCGCCAAGCTCTCAACGTTGCCGTGCGCAGACTTGTGGATCGGCGGGTAGAACTCGCGGATCGAGAAGCATAGGCCACGGCCGTTCACGTCAGAAAAGTCCGTGACGGGAAAGTAGGCGAGGGCAATCCCGCCATCCCGCAGCAGAAAGAAGGCAGTTCCGCACGGGGTCGCCCCGGCCACCTCGTGCTTCCGCAAGGACTGGCGCGACCATCCGCCTTCCAGCAGGTCGAGGATGACACGCTCTGCGAGATCCATTCCGATCTCCCGGTGCATCACACGCTCTCGCTGTGCCTCAGCCATGAGCGCACCTCCGCCAGCACCACGCTACGGCCCTTCCAGCCTGCCGCCCCAGCCACAGGGCGGTGATACCGAGCATGAAAGCGCCCAGCGCGATGGCGAACCGCACTGCCATGGTTGGGATGTGGTCAAGATTGATTGCTGTCATCGCCAGCCCCTCAGGTACTCACCGAACGTCACGCCACCGTCGTAGCGCAGGAACTGCTGATAGCGCTGCTGCGACCTGGTCAGTTTCGGCGGCGCAGGGCTATACGCCTTAACCGCTTCGCGGCCAGCACCAGTTACCGTGAACACGTCGCTGCCACCGGCGAGCGCGAACCCTACCGTCCTGGTCATAAGGCCCCTATTGAACAGCGCCATGCAGTGCCGGTGATCTACGCTCCCCTCACTGGTAACGAAGTGATTTCTGCGACTGTCACCACGCCCATGCTGGTCTAGGCCGAGCGAATGTTGAAGGATATTCAACTCGTCCTTGGTCATGGCCACGCTTGCGAGGTGGTCAGCCATTGCCTGCTGCCTTGCTGTCGATCAGGGCAATCCGGCCTTTCAACTGGTCGGCGTATCCGCGAAGGGTGTGCGATCCCTGGGGAAGTACGCCCTGCATCTGGTCGGCCAGATGACTCCACTCCGCTACCAGATCGCTCAGCGGTCGCAGGTCCACGTCCTGCGCAGGCGGGGCGTCCGGCTTCGGCGTGGCCACGAAGCGGTTTCGGCCGGCGTCCAAAACCAAGTCGTACAGCCCATGCACACGCGCCGTCATGCTCTCGCCTTCGGCGCGCTTCCAGCCATGGTGCTCGTAGACTGCGTGCATCAGATCCAGGGCCACGGCCCGCGCCATCTTCTTCGGGGCCACCGGCTCCTGCCCCACAGCCTGCCCACCGGCAACGGTCAGGGAATCCTTGACAGCTGCGTCCACCGGCTGGTGGGCGGCGAGGGCGGCTTGCAGTGCGGCATAGGTCGCTTCCGAAATCTCGCCGTGGTAGTCGCCGCTATCAATGTCGCTGATTACGCGGCGTGCGGCTTCGGCCAACGCATTCCCCTGACCGGCCAGGGAGACCGATACCGGATTTCCGACATCGGCCAGCAAAGGCGCGCCAGTTCCGCGCAGCTCTCGCAAGCGGTTTGCCACATCCAGCTTGCTCATGCCCGGCTGCCCGAACAGGGCATTGGCGATCTGTGCGTCCAGGCGCTCGCTGGCGCCGTCTGCCATAGAGGTGTTCATGCGCGGGCCCCCATTGTTTCGAGCGCGGCAATAGCCAAGGGACGCACGAACCAAGCGGCGAGGCCGTCCTCCGTTTCGCCCAGCCACACCAGGCGCCAATCAGCGCCCGGCGCTTCCGGGTTCCAGTCGATCATCTGCTGGATGTTGGCGTACACACCGGTACCGACCGACTCCTCTTCGAATTCGGCCTCCACCACGACCAGGTCGAAGCCTTGTGCGTAGAACAGCGGCAGGAGGGAGGATTCGCGGCCATCAGCCCACGCAGGCACATCCGGATGGCACATGACTTCGCCATGCCCGTCCCGCGCCGGCAGCCGTGCAGGGTCATACAGCCCGCGCCACGGATCTGCGGGACCAACGCCGGTGCCATTCTGGCCGCGCACCAGCTGTAGCAGCTGGGCGGCCTGCGCCAGCCGGGCCTTGGTGGTATCGCAGAGCGGCGTGTCCCCTTCCTGGAAGCTGCTGCGCAGCGAGGCGTACCAGGCGGCAACCGGTGCCTCGAACACGCGCAGATCCTGCACGCGAGGAAGCCGGGCATACAGGTCGAGCAGCGCGGTGGAGGCCTGAGCCAGAGGAACAGCCTTTGCGGCGTTTGGAATCCACACCGCCTCAACGGCGATCGCTTCCAGGGTGCGGACGGCCTCGCGCAGCACAGGGCACGCGTAGGCGATGGGGAGTTCTTTCGTCTGTTGGGTCGCGGTCATTGGTATGCCTGCTAGAAGTCGACGTCGGTGTTGACGAATGCGCCGCCCAGCGGCGCGGGGTCGGGCTCTCCCGCAGCGCCAGCCGGGCGAGGGGAGATTGGTCCGGCGCTGCGGTAGCGCCGATGCGGGTCGTTTGCGTACCGGCCATCGTTCAGTCGGATCACCTGGTACTGCGGGAACGCGTCCGCAGGCAGGTAGGCTCTGGCTTCCGCAATGAGGCTGACGTACCGCTCCTGCCATTCCGCCGGCATCGACTGCAGGGCCCGGCGAGGGACGATATGAAAAGCCGCGCGCGACTGTCCGAACGCCTGGTGCGCAGGACCGGTCGCGTAAAGCACTTTGCGGGCCGTCGCAGCGTCGGTGGAGCGATCTGTGGAAGGGGCGCTCATCAGGCTCAGTCCGCGCTTTGGGTCGGCACGCGATCCATGTAGCTACCGTGGTTCGCCGCATGCCGGCTCAGGGTGGGGCGCAGCGGCGTGGTTCCCAGCTGCTCGATGAGCCCGCCGTTGGCGCGGAAAGTAGCCAGATCCTCGGCCAGCTGGTCGCGCTCGTAATCCTTGTGCCGCACGGTGGTCGACGCATCACTCGTGCGACCGTTCTCGGGCAGCGCCGTGACCAGGGCGCGGTACGCCCTGCGCTCACGGGGCTCGGCCGCGCGCAGCGGGGCAATGGCGTGCTGTACGTGGCCTGCAAGGCGCCAGATGCCGGTTCGGCCCGAGCGCGCGCAGGTAGCCTGGCCACTGCGCGCCAGGCCGGTCAGGGTGTGGCTGATAACGTGGCTCGTCTCTTTGATTCGTCCGATGGTCCTCAACTGCTCAATCGTTGCGCCCTGCGGGAACTGCGCGAGAGCTTTGCGCACCAGGTCGGCGCGGCCGGTGTGCTGGGGGCGAGTACTCATGCGCGCGCTCCTGCAACCATCTGGCGCATGGCGCTGCCCAGGTGCAGCACGCGGGACGACTGATGCGCGACGGCATCGGCGTTGTTGGTCAGCACCAGCGTGTCGTCCAGCGGGTAGGCGGTGTGCCCATCCCAGTCATCCAGCACGTCCTTCATGCCGAAGTGTTCGCGCAGCTCCTGCGCGTTGGCGGTTTTGCCGCAGCGTTGCGGCCCATAGATCACGACAGAGCGGCTCATGCGTGGATTCCTTTCGTGCTGCGCGTAGCGCGGTGGTTGGGGGAGATCGGCCGGACGCGAACGCCCTGCCGGTCGAGCCAGCGGTGTGCGGCCTGAGCGGCCAGACGGTTGAGGGGGAAGGTCGTGCCGCCCAGACGCAGCGAGTTGTGCGATACCCCCACGCTCCGGCTGGCGCTGGCGGTGACCTTCGTGAGCGATTCGCGGGGCGCGGCGGTGTACAGCCCGGCCCAGATCCAGCCCTGACACACCATGAGCACCAGCGACTCGCCCTGGTGACCGGTGGCGAACTGCTGCTCGACCGGAAAGATTGCTGCGGCGCTCATGCGGAGAGCGCCAGGTCGCGGGCCTTGGCAACTTCCGCCTCGGCAGCAGCGAGGCCGGCGGCGGTCAAGGTCGCGGTGCGCGGCAGCTGCGGGTCGTCGTAGCGCATCAGCACGCGCTCATCCAGCCAGTTCATGACGCGGCGGGTGAAGACCTTCTCCGGTCGGTTGTTGGGCGCGAAGCCCGCGCGGGTGCGGTGCAGTGAGTGGTCCGAAGCGGCATGCGCTGCCAGTAGAGCGGCGCGTTCTTTCGGCTTGAGTGCGGCGGCCATGGCGTGTCTCCTGGTCAGGCTGCGATGGAGGTGGAAGGGGCGGTTGAGGCGAGTTCGGCCAGCACCTCGCCGCGGTGGCGGGCGAGGTGGGAAATCGGAATGCGGTAGTGCGCCAAGGTGGGATCGGTCCAGCGCAGCTCGGCCAACGCGGCGCGGTCGTAGGGAACCGGCCGGGTAGCGATGCCGCAGCGGTGGCATTCGATGTGCACCAGGTCCGGGCAGGCCGTGCCCAGGCGATGCCCAGTGGGCGCGCCGCTGGTGGTGACGATGTGGGGCCGGTGGCCGTGGCCGCAGGACGGAACCGATGCCGGCAATGGACGGGATGTCTGGCGCATGGTCAGCCCCTCACCGAGCTGGTGGCTGCCCAGCGGGCCTTGGCGGCTTCGCGGTCCGCGTGGGCACTGTGGATCTCGGCGATGCGCAGCGGCACAACTACGGCGGCCAGAAGCCCAACAGCCAGCCACGTGATGCGGAGGCGGCGGTTCATGCCCTCACCTCACTCGGTGCTTCGCCACTCGGCACAACGACGAGGCAGCCATCGACGGTGAGTCCAGGGCGGCCGCCCGTCGCTTCGCAGAGATCCTGCTGTAGGGTCATCGCGTCTTCTTGCCAGCTCTGTGCGGCATGCTCCGCCAGCCAAAGCTGCTGCCGAAGCTCCTCGTTCTCGACTGCCAATCGCGCGGCCTCTGCGCACAGCTGACTGAATGCGAGACGGTCGAGGCGGCGCAATACTGCGGCTGCGGTCTGCGCGCTCATGCCCGCA
Source organism: Stenotrophomonas sp. S41 (assembly GCF_016624625.1). Classification (NCBI taxonomy): domain Bacteria; kingdom Pseudomonadati; phylum Pseudomonadota; class Gammaproteobacteria; order Lysobacterales; family Lysobacteraceae; genus Stenotrophomonas; species Stenotrophomonas sp. S41. Next base: position 58,616 of record NZ_JACVTV010000004.1, read on the forward strand.
CCTCAGCCGACATATCCCGCGAGCAGGCTTCCAAGCGGAGGCTGGCAACGCCCATTCGGCGCGACCGGCGCAGCTGGTTGCGGCTGTGCTCGCCCTTGCTGCGGGTCCACAAGGTCCGGGCGGTGCTGTGATCGCGAGCCGCCAGCGCCAGCAGGGCCTTAACGGCCAGCAGTGGCAGCAAAGTTTGGCTCGGATCGGCGTGGCGATGAGACATGGCGCGCTCCTGGTTAAGAGAGGGCGTCGGCGGGTCATCTGCCGTGGGGAGTGGCTGCGGCTGGGAGGGGAGGCCCGGACCGCTTGGCGACCCGCCGGTCGCCCGCCGGTGGGGTGCCGGCGGGGCAATTTATCCCACAGCTAAATACTCAATGCAATAGCTGCCAGCTAAATTTACGCGCAAGGGCTGAAAATCGGCGGGACACCCTGGATAATTCCCGGGCATATCAGGGCCAGGGAGGCTGCGATGTTCGGCAGAGTGTTGGTGTTGGGGGTTGCGCTTCTGGTCTCGCCTTGGGCTTCGGCGCAGGTGTTCAAGTGCAAGGGGGCAAACGGGGAAACTGTCTACTCGCAGGACCCCTGTTCCGCAGGAGCTGCACCCATGAAGTTGCGGTCCAACCGCGCGTCAGCGGAAAGCGCGGGTGAGGTAGCCAATCGCGCCGCCGTTTACCAGACGACCGAGTTGGCGGATGCAGGCATAGCCGAACGGAACTGCTTGGCGGCGGAACAAAGCAGGATCTACGGCCCAGTAAACGCGCGCGCACAGGATGTGTCACGCCAGATCACCGCACTTAACCGTGACTTGTCCAGGGCGAGCAACAATCTCGCTGGCGCCACTTATGAGGCTGGAATCCGTTCTCAGATTGCAAGCCTGCAGCAATCACAGGCGGCGGACAGGACTTCCGCCGACAGCCAGATGGCAGAAGCTAGGAGGCGTTGTGGCGATGCTCGAACGGAGCGTGAGCGCGCCACGCGGGAGAAGTACTCCGCCGGCGGCAAGTGATGGAAGTGGGCGCCAGGTGTGCGCCCACTGCCCCGGCTGGGGGTCAAATGTCTTGGATGGACACGTCTCTGATGAAGCCCGCCTCATCCAGTGGGACGCCTTCCATGCAGCATTCCCTGGCGGCCTCCATTTCCCGGTGCAGCTGAACCAGCGCATCGTTCTCAAGGCAGTCGATACCAGGCGTATTGAATGTTGCCTGGTCGATCAAGCAGCCGAGGTTGTAGTGATCACGTAGCCAGCGGATGCGGCGAAGGATACTGTCCCGCGTCACGTTATCGATGGTTGATGGCTTTGGTGCTGCGACCACCCGCAGCTTAGGTTTCTGCCCATCACGCCTTGCGACGCGCTGGGCGATCACCTGCGCCAATGCCTCGAGTGTCCCCGCGGCTGGGGGCTCCTTCTTCTGGTTCTCCATCCTTCTCCCTGAGCCTTTGCGCAAGCGCCTTGCTGAAATCGATCAGGTTGTCTGGAGTTACCGTGGCCTCGCCTCGGTGATAGAGGTACTCGTAGGCGTATGCCAGTGGCGTACCGTCTTCTTCATTGCTGAAGTCATCAATCCCAAGGTTGGCGAACGTGAGCCTGACGAGCCTGATCGCGGAGGCGATGATCTCAGGGTCGATTCGCAGATCCTGAGAACCAGCAGCAGCGGCATCTACAGCGGCGTCTTCAGACCTGGGCTGATCCAACCAGCCATGTGACAACCCCGCTGCGCGTTCGATCTTGCGTGCGACGTCGTCGCCGAGCTTCTTCCCGCCCAGTAGCTGATTCAGGTAGGAGGGCGCCATATCCAGATGGATGGCGATCGCCTTCTGTGTGCCGAGCTGCGGCTTGAGCGTGGCAACCAAGGCCTGAAGGTTGAGGTGTCTGGCGGTTATGGCGTCCATCCGTGAAGCGTAGCTACTAGCTAAACACCGTTGTTTCGCCGCCAGCTTGACAACGGGCTTTAGCTGCTGGCTAAATGCTAGCCCTATGGACCTACTCACCTTCATTTCGGATCCCGAACGTAAGCGGCGCCTCGCTGCCCTGACCGGCAGTTCTGAGGGTTACCTGTGGCAGTGCGCGACCGGATGGAGGAAAAAGAAGCCCAGCCCGGCCTTGGCGAGAAAGATTCAGGAGGCATCGGTCGAGATCGGTGGCGAGCTCGGGTGCGAGCCGTTGGCTCTTGCTGCAATCCGCCCCGACATCTGGCCGGCTGAGACGGCATGAAGCGCTCTGGATGCACGAGCTTGGCGTACAGGGGCGAACAGTACCGCCACCACGCCACCGATGCCGGTTGTGGCGTCATAGGCGCGGAGAGCGGTGAAGTGCATGCGCTGCGGGAAGCTGATGATCTCTGCCATGCCGGTAATGTTGCGCCGGCTGCCACCCGCCTTCCCACGATGAATGGCGCAGCGTTTCAGGGGGAAGCATGACCTGCCTTCGCTCTGACCTGTACTGGCGAGACGCGCTGCACAGCGCTGTGGCCCGTGCCCCGGGTGGTCTGCAGGATGCCGCAGCCCACATCAGCAAGCGCAGAGGAAGGTCGATCTCGACCGAAACGCTGCGCAAGAAGCTGCGAGGCATCGATGGCGAGTCTATCTCCATGGAGATGGCTGAGATCCTGACCGACTACCTGCAGCAGTTCGTGGTGACGCAGGACATCGCCACCGACTGGGTGTGCTCGCTCGCAGGCCAGTACGACCTGATGGTCGACTACGTCCCGCCGCCGCCCGAGGGTGGCTGGCCCAACGAACTGGCCGCGATCCAGGCAAAGCTGCTGGAGCTGCACAAGCTGACAGGTGCGCTGGCCGGTGCAGGTATCGACGCGCTGGCAGACCAGCGCTTGACCATCCCCGAGGCCGATCGAATCCAGGACCTGTCGCGCGACGTGCGCAGGCTCTGCTACCGCCTGGAGCGCAATGCCTGCCGTGCTGCTGGTCAGCAGGGGACGGAGGACTGACGTGGCAACCCACCACGCCCATCGATCTCGGTATCGAAGGCGTGGCATAGCCAGCGCGTCTGCACGGCAGGCGATGGAACTGGCGGCCCTGGCACTGACTGATGCCGTACCCGGGTTGGTAGGTGAAGAAGCATTGGCAGAGCGCGAACGCATCCGCCAGCGACAAGAGCAGCAAGACAACCGGCAGCACAGCCTGCCTTTGGGGAACCCTGATGTACCACGCAAGCATTGATTCGGCCCCATCCCCCCGGGTGGCTCGTGAAAGGCCGCGTGCTGCCCGCGCTACTGAATCCGCCCTGGCATTGCGAGCCATTCGCGATACCAGCGATGGGTCCTCCCCGGCTTTGGCGGACGCGGGTAATCAGACGCGCATTTCCTGGGTAGATAGCGGGCCGGGAAACTACTGAATGTCTGAGAACTATGGGGATGTGCTGCAGCAGCTGCAGTCCGCCGGCCTGCTGGTCACCGAACTGGACACCAGCGGTCGCATGGTGCGCTGCCGCGTCGAGGGCTCGCGCGAGCGCCGCGGCTGGTACGCGCTCCACGAACTGAACACCTCGGCCGGCGAAGTGCTGGTCGTCGGCACGTATGGCGTCTGGCACGGCAACGAGAACGGCGCCACGAAGGTCGATCTGCGCAAGCGCGAAAAGACCTTCTCCGATGAACAGCGCGAAGCGCTGCGCAACCGGCTGGCCGAGGATCGTCGCCGGGCGGAGGCTGCCCGGCAGACCCAGGCGAAGCGCGCGGCCGAACGGGCATCGTCGGCGTGGGCGAAGGCCAACGCCGTTGGCGAGGCCGACTACCTGGTCAGCAAGGGCGTGCAGGGCTTCGGCCTGCGCTATGGCACAACCGGCGCGGCGCTTGTCCCACTGCTGGACGTCAATGGCCAGGTGCACGGCCTGCAGGTGCTGCGCAGCGCCAAGCTGGCTGCGGCAGGGCGCAAGCCAGCGAAGGAGTACTGGCCGGCCGGGATGATCAAGAAGGGCCACTTCCACCTGATCGGTGGAAGCCCGCAGTGGATCCTGCTGGTGGCCGAGGGCTATGCCACTGCGGCCACGCTACACATGGCAACGGGCTACCCGGTAGCCGTCGCTTTCGATGCTGGCAATATGCTGGCCGTTGCCTCAGCCCTGACGAAGCGCTATCGCGGGATCAAGATGCTGTTGTGCGCCGACGACGACGTGCTGCAGAAATGCCGGCACTGCAAGAGCCGCTTGGTGCTGGCCGATCATCCGCAGTTCTGCTCATCGTGCGCGCAGCCGCACGGGGCGTCGAATGCCGGCCTGCTCGGCGCCGAGGCCGCAGCACTGGATGTGGGCGGGGCCGTGCTGCAGCCGGTCTTTGCCGATGAGTTGGCCAGGCGTGAGCGCTTCATCGACAACGGCCGCAAGGTCAGCGATTTCAACGATCTCCACGCCCAGGAGGGCCTGCATGTCGTGCGGGCGCAGGTCGAGGCCCGTCTCACGGAGCTTTCATGGCGGGTGCCTGCAGAAAAACGCGCGCCTTCCATCACCAACGACGGGGGCGAGGGGAATGATCGCTTGGCCCCCATCCATTCGCTGACCGAGCTGCTCGAGCGCTTCGCGCTGGTTTATGGGCAAGGCGGTACGGTGTTCGATCACAAGGAACACATGCTGGTGGCGCTGGGTGACATGCGCGATGCCTGCGTGCGCAAGGAACTGCACCGGGCATGGATGGAGCACTCGGATCGTTCGATCGTACGTGTGCGCGAAGTCGACTTTGACCCGTCGTGCGAGAAGCCCGGGGTGACCTGCAATCTCTTTGCCGGTTGGCCGACCGTGCCGCAGGAAGGCAACTGCGACCGGCTGCTGCAGCTGCTCTGGCACATGTGCGGCAACGAGGCCAACCAGAAGGCGCTGTACGACTGGGTGGTCAAGTGGCTGGCTTACCCGCTGCAGCACCCTGGCGCCAAGATGAAATCGACCATCGTCATCCATGGTCCGCAGGGCACCGGCAAGAACATGTTCTTCGATGAGTACATGAAGCTCTACGGAGAGTATGGGCGGGTGCTTGACCAGGCGGCGCTGGAAGACAAGTTCAATGACTGGGCGAGCCGCAAGCTGTTCCTGCTGGCCGACGAAGTGGTTGCACGCACCGAGGTGTACCACCTGAAGAACAAGCTCAAGGCGCTGATCACGGGCGATCGCATCCGCATCAACCCGAAGAACATCCAGGCCTACGAGGAAGACAACCACGCCAACCTGGTGTTCCTCTCGAACGAGGCGATGCCGGTCGTGCTGGAAGAGGACGACCGGCGTCACGCGGTGATCTGGACCCCGGAGAAGCTGAGCCTGGATTTCTACACCGAGGTTCTGGCCGACATCCGACACGGCGCGACCGCAGCGCTGCACCACTACCTGCTGCAGGTTGACCTGACCGGGTTCACCAACGGCACGCATCCGCCAATGACCCATGCGAAGGAAGAGCTGATTGGCCTGAGCCAGGACAGCCCACAACGCTTCCTGGACGAGCTCTACGGCGATGACATCCCCGGGCTAAAACCTATGCCGGCGCTGTCGAAGGAGTGGTACGAGGTCTACAAGGCCTGGTGCGCTCGCGAGGGGCTGCCGCGTCCGGCGCCGTCACCCAAGTTCATCAACGCGCTGGTACGCAAGCGGCAGATCACCCATCCGGACCGGGCACGCAAGCGGTATCAGATCGAGCAGACCGTGAACGGGCCTCATGGCTTCCTGATGCTCGGTGACTGCACGGTGCCTGAGGGGAAGACAGAGGCAGCATGGCTGGGCGACCAGGTCGTGTCATTCCGGCGCATGTACTCCGACTACAAGGGGCGTGCGTGATCACTACGGCCATCGATGTGCGGTGTGTGCGGGATGTGCGGGCAGATGTGCGGGCACTGAATTGGCGTGAAACGCTTGCGGCAGTAGCAGTGTGCGGTACGTGCGGGCATCGGCCTCCATGGGCGGGCGCGGGCGCGAACTGTTGTCCCGCCCCCACACCGAAATGCGCCTCGCGTGCGTATGTAGGCGGCCGCACATCCCGCACACCCCGCACACGCCTTGTGCCGCAGCGATCTGGCGGCTATCGCATCCCGCACACGCCGCCGCACAGCCCGCACATGCTCGCGCGCGCGCGTTTTTCCGCTTTAACGATCTTCGAAGGAAATGGAGTAGGGGGAATCAATGGCTGAGGAAGACGTGACGATCACTGGCAAAGAGCTGGCCTCGCTGATCGGCTGCAAGCCGTCCTACGTGGTAGAGCTGAGGAAGAAGGGCAGGGTGGTGGTGGGTGAGGGCGGCAAGGGATTCCTGAAGGCCGCCTCCCTGGAGCTCTACGCTCGCACCGCAGACCCGGTCTATGCCGGTGTCGCCCAGCGCCATGCGGATGAACGTGGCAGCTCGCTGGTGGGGAGCGGGGAGGGTGCCGGTGCCGTCGAAGCGGACATCGACGATGAGGAGGAGGACGGCGACGACGACGATGCCAAGCCTCTACGGCCGGGCCGCCCCCAGACACCGGATTCCGCGCGCAAGGCCAAGGCGCTGGCCGACAAGGCCGAGACCGACGCGCACATGGCGCACATCGCACTGCAGAAGGAACTGGGGCTGCTGTTGCCGCGTGCGGACGTGGAAGCCTTCCTCGCTGAGCACGCAACGACGTTCCGGGGAGCGATGGAGCGCTTGGCCGACACGCTGGCGCCGCAGCTGGCTGCAACGCTGGATGAGGCTGGGTGCCGGCGTCTGGTGTGGGATGAGGTGAGCCACGCCTTGGAGGAACTGAGCCAGGGCTTCCGCACGTTGGCGGCCAAGGCGGCGGAGGCTGCGGAATGATGGAGGCACAGAGCTGCCTGGCGTCGGTGCTGGCGCGCTCGCTGCAGCCGCGGCGGCCCATGAGCGTGTCGCAGTGGTGCGATGAACACATGCGCCTCTCCACCAAGAGCGGCAGCAAGCCCGGGCGCTGGGTGACGGACCGCAACCCGCCACTGCGTGAGCCGATGGACAACATGTCCGCCCGCAGCCCGGTGCATGACCAGGTCTGCATGTTCCCGATCCAGTTCGGCAAGAGCCAGCTGGCGACCAATGCCATGGCCTACTGGATGGACTATGCGCCGGGCCCGATGATGTATGCGCTGCCGGGTGAGGTGTCCATGAACAAGTGGATCGCCCAGAAGCTGAACCCGATGATTGAGGTCTGCGCAGCAGTCAAGAAGGCGCTGACCAGCACCGCCAGCCGCGACAGCGCAAACCAGCGCACGTTCAAGGACTTCGCAGGCGGGCAGCTGTTCGTGGAGCACATGGGTAGCCCGCAGCGCCTGAAGTCCTCAACGGTGAAGTACCTGCAGGTGGATGAGATCGATGAGGCGCCGCAGCAGCTCTCCACCGGCGACGATCCGGTGAAGATGCTGGACGGCCGCACGTCCTCCTTCCCGACCACCTACAAGCGCCAGTACATCAGCACGCCTGGCATCGCTGGACTCAGCCGGATTGCGAAGCTGTACGACAAGAGCGACCAGCGCCGCTATCACGTGCCGTGCCCCCACTGCGGCCATTACCAGGCGCTGCAGTGGAGTGGCCTGGTGTGGTCGCCCGACAAGAGCCACGCGTGGTACGCCTGTTGCGAGTGCGGTGTCGCCATCGAGGAACATTTCAAGACCGACATGATTGCCAACGGACGCTGGGTTGCGGCCAACCCGGATTCGCCGATTCGCGGTTACACCATCAATTGCCTGTACTACCAGTTTGGCCTGGGGCCGCGCTGGTTGGACCTGGTGAAGGAGTGGCTGGAGGCGCAGAGTGACCCTGCCTCTCTCAAAACCTTCCTGAATGACCGGCTGGCCGAGACGTGGGAAGACCCGTCGATGCGCGCGGTCAAGCACAACGTGATCAAGGATCGTGCCGAGCCGTACGCCCTGCGCCTGGCGCCGCTCGGGGTGCTGGCGATCACAGTGGGTGTCGATACCCAGGATGGCCGCTTGGCGGTCCACACCGTTGGCTGGGGGCGTGGCATGACCGCATGGACGCTGGATTACGTGGAGCTGCAGGGAGATCCGGCCGAGGATGCAGTGTGGGTTGCGCTGACGGATCTTCTCAATCGCGCCATTGAGCGGGTGGACGGTGCTTTGCTACGACCGATGGCGGTTGCCATAGACGCGGGTGGCCACCGCACGGAGGCGGTCAAGAACTACGTGCGCCAGCGGCGTGTCACCCGACCGATGTGTATTTTCGGCGCTGTTCCCAACAACGCTCCGGTGCTGTCGAAGGGGAAGCTGGTCGACGTTACCTGGAAGGGCAAGACTGACAAGCGCGGCATCACGATCCACCATGTGGGCACGGTTAATGCAAAGCACTACCTCTACAGCAGGCTCTCGGCCGATGCGGAGCGCGAGGTGGCAACGCGCATGGTTCACTTCAGCGACCAGTTGCCGGAAGAGTTCTTTCCAGGCTTGGTTTCGGAGGTCTATAACCCGGTCAAGAATCGGTTCGAGAAGAGGGTGACCCGTAATGAGCCTTTGGATACCTGGGTGTACGCGTATGCGGCGGCACATCATCCCGAAGTCCGCTTGAATCGCTTCACCCGTGCGGATTGGGATCTGGTGGAACAGCGCTTGCAGTCGTCGGCCAATCCGGTGGCCGATGTTCCACGCGAAACAAATGTGGAGCCGGTCTCTCCGGCTGAGGATGCCGATTCCCGTGAAACATCTCTTCCGCCGAGGAAGGTTCGCTCCACGTCGGCGCAACAGTTCCGGAGGCAGTGGTGAGCCGGAATACAATTCGCCAGCGCATCCGTATCAACGAGCTGACTGATGAACTGACCATTGGAGCGGCGCTGCGCCTTCGCTGCGACAGCGACGATATCCGCGAGGTGGTGGCGGCAGTCGTTGCCTACCTGGTCGAGGAGTATCCGGCCCAGGACTTGTACATCCCGGCGAGCCTGCAGGCACCCACATACCCTGTGGGCGAAATCAGGAAGGGGTTGGAACAGCAGGAATCGGTGCGTTCCCTCTGCAAGCGGTTCCGAATTGATCGGCGGACGCTGTATCGATTGCTGGATGAGCCCTCGGCGAACGGGTGACGGGTGCGGGTGAGTTCCCCGAGACTCACCCGCACTTGGTACGGAAACTGGCATCCATGGAAACGCGGATGCCCCTTCGATGAGCTGGACACAGGACGATGTGAAGCGCCTCAAGGCGGCCATTGCCAGCGGACAGCTTTCGGTGCGCCACGGGGACAGGCAGGTCACGTACCAGTCCGTCGAGGCAATGCTGACGGCGCTGGATCGTATGGAGTCTGAGCTTGCCGCTGCTGCACCTGCGCGGAAGCCGGCCACGCGCCGCTATCGGTTCACCACGTTGAGGGGCTTTTGACGTGGGGACTTCCTTGCTTGATCGTGCCATCGCTGCAGTCGCCCCCGGGTATGCGCTGCACCGGCATCGGGCGCGCGTGATGCTGGATGCGGCCAGAGCCTACGAAGGTGCTTCACGTGGTGACGGCTGGCGGGTCCGCCGTGCCGGTGCCAGTGCAAACACCGATCATATGGCCGATGCGCGCGAGCTTCGCAATCGCGCTCGTTCGCTGGTACAGAACGTCCCTTACTGTGCGCGGTCGCTGCAGGTGCTGGTGAGCGCGACCATTGGCACGGGCATCACTCCGAAAGCTGAGGGTCCAGATGCTGCGCGCCTGGACAAGCTGTGGTCCCGCTGGGCGGATGTTGCTGATGCTGACGGCAAGTCAGATATCTACGGGCTGATGGCAACGGCATATCGGGCGATGGAGCAGGACGGTGAAGTCCTTATTCGTCGTCGCACGCGTCGCATGTCGGATGGCCTGGCGGTTCCGCTGCAACTGCAGGTTCTGGAGATCGACTGGCTTGACGGAAGCAAGAATGGCTCGCTGCGTGGCGGTGGCCAGATCATCAACGGCATCGAGTATGACGTGCTCGGCCGCGTCAAGGCGTATTGGTTGTTTGCTGCTCACCCGGGTGAGGCGGTACGTGGCTCCGTTCGTCTGACCAGCGCGGCAGTTCCCGCAGCCGACATCATCCATCTGTTCAATCCCGTTCGCCCTGGTCAGGGGCGTGGCATCAGCCGGTTCGCGCCGGTCATTGCGCGCGTGCGCGACCTGATGCTGTACGAGGACGCCGAACTGGCGCGCAAGAATCTTGAGGCCCGCTTGGGCGTCATTGTCAGTGGCGATCCAGAGGCCATGTCGAACAGCGATGACGACGGTCCTTCCCAGCTCAGTGGGGACCGGGAGTCGATGACTGACCTCGGGCCGCTGCCGAGCGGCGGAATTACGCATGTGTCCGGCGCCACAGGGTTCCAGACCATCGAGCCGAAGCCGGCCGGCGGCTACGTGGAGTACTGCAAGTACAACGCGCACATCATCACGGCGGGCATTGGGGTGCCCTACGAGTCTGCAACGGGCGACATGCGCGAGGTGAATTTCTCCAGCGCACGCATCCGGCAGATGGAGTTCCGCCGGGACACCGAGCAGCTCCAGTGGCTGGTTCTGATCCCGCAGATGTGCAAGCCCATCTGGCGTTGGTTCGATGAAGCTGCGGCGTTGGGTGGCGAAGTGCGCAACCCCGGGAGCTCTGCTGACTGGAGCACTCCGCGCTGGGACTACGTAAACCCCAAGCAGGACATCGATTCGGAGATTGCAGGCATGGGCGCCGGGCTCCTGTCGCCCAGCGAATCCCTGCGGCGACGTGGCTACGACGCCGATGCGGTCTTTGTCGAGATGGGCAAGGACTACGCCCGCATGGAGCAGACCGGAGCGCTCAAGCTCATGAGCTTCCTGCAATCCAGTGCTGCCCGGTCAATGCCGGCCGCAGCCCCTTCACCCAACGAGGAATAGCCATGCCCCAGGCAACCCAGCCTTCGGCCATCGAGGGAACCCGGCTGATGCCGCAACAGCTCCGTGAAGCGCGGCTGCTGCCCACCAGCTTCAACAAGGAAGCGCGTACGGTCGAGCTGGTGTGGACCGAGGGCGCGCGCGTCCGTCGCTACGACTGGTGGAACGATACCCCCTACTGGGAAGAACTGGTTGTTGACGATGCTTCCGTCGACATGTCTCGGCTGGAGTCAGGCACCGCGCCCGTCCTGGACAGCCACAACACCTGGAACCTGAAGTCGCAGATGGGCGTGGTCGAGCGCGCATGGCTCGCCGATGGCAAGGGCCACGCCGTCATCCGCCTCTCCGAGCGTGAAGAGTTGGCGGGGGTCGTCGCTGACATCAAGGCCGGGATCATCCGCAACATTTCGGTCGGCTACAGCGTCCAGCGCTATGAGGTCGAGCGTGCGGTGAATCCGGGAGATCTTCCCGTGTATCGCGCGGTTGAGTGGACTCCGACCGAAATCAGCTTCGTCACCGTGCCCGCCGACCAGGGCGCAGCCACCCGCAGCAACCAACCCGCGCAGGGAACCCCCTGCGTGTTCACTCGCAGCGCATCGTCGCAGGAGACCGTTATGCCCCAGCCCACCACCCGTGCCGCCGATCAGGTGGTGCAGCAGGAGCCCACCCCCAGCACCTCCACCCCGCCCGCTGCAGCGCCTGTGGCGCCGGCTCAGGCACCCCAGGCCGACACCCGAGCGGCGGACATCGTCGAACTCGCCCAGCGCCACGGCCAGAGTGAGCACGCCGCAGACTGGATCAGGGCTGGTCACAGCCTCGATCACGTCCGCGGCATCATCCTGGACAACCTGGTGCGTGCGGACAACGCTGCCGGCGGCAACATCAACCGCATCAGCGTCACCCAGGATGAAAGCGAGCTGCAGCGCGCTGCGGTCACTGACGCGCTGCTGTCGCGCCCGCAGGTCATCGATCCGATCACCAAACGTGCGTTCGTTCTGACCGGGGACAACCCGGTTCGCGGACTGACGCTGATGGACCTCGCGCGCCGCAGTCTGGAACGCAGCGGTGTGCGTACCGACGGCATGTCGAAGCTGGAGCTGGTGGGGCGCGCCTTCACCCAGACCGGCAGCGATTTCCCGATCCTGCTGGAAGCGACCATGCACAAGGCGCTCCAGTCGGCCTACGCAGTTGCCCCGGACACCTGGTCGCGGTGGTGCGCCACCGGAACCGTCAGCGACTTCCGCGAGCATTCTCGCTACCGCGTGGGCAGCCTCGGCAACCTGGATGCCCTGACCGAGGCCGGAGAGTTCAAGAACAAGACCATTCCGGATGGCGAGAAGGCCACGATTACTGCCGGCACCAAGGGCAACATCATCAACCTGACTCGCCAGGCCATCATCAACGATGACCTGGGTGCGTTCATCGGACTGGCAACGGCCTTCGGCCGCGCGGCCAAGCGCACCATCGAGGCGGACGCCTACGCGTTCCTGGCCAGCAACCCCAAGCTGCAGTCCGGCAAGTCTCTGTTCCATGCCGATCACGGCAATCTCCTGGCTGCAGCGCTGCCGGGCGTGGAATCGGTGGATGCGCTGCGCGTGAAGCTTGCCGGGCAGAAGGATGTGGGCGGCAATGAGGTGCTGGATCTGACGCCGGCCCTGTGGCTGGGCCCGACCAAGTACGGCAGCGCCGCACGCGTGACCAACAAGGCCGAGTACGACCCGGACGCGGAAGGGAAGCTGCAGCGCCCCAACGCCGTGCAGGGCCTGTTCCGCGACATCGTGGATACCGCGCGCATCAAGGATGACAAGTGGTACCTGTTCGCCGATCCCGCCGAGTGCCCGGTGATCGAGGTGGCCTTCCTGGACGGTGTCACTGAGCCGTTCCTCGACTACGAAGAAGGCTTCACCGTGGATGGCGTGCGCTGGAAGGCTCGCCTGGACTTCGGCCTGGCCGCCCTCGACTACCGCGGCGCGCAGCGCTGCGGCTAACCCTTCTGGAGCACAACGACATGGCAAAGAACTTCGTTTCCGATGGGGACGTGATCCCCTGGACCAACAATAGCGGGCAGGCCGTGGCTTCCGGCCAGGTGGTGGTGATCGGCCACCAGCTGGGTGTCGCTCTGGTGGCGATTGCCGCGGATGCGACTGGCAGCGTGGCGCTGGGTGGCGTCTTTACCGTGCCCAAGGTGCCGGCTGCGACCTTTGAGCAGGGCGAAAAGCTGCTGTGGGACGCCAGCGCCAACGCCTTCGACGGGAGTGCCGCGGCCGCTGCGGCCGGCGATGTCGCTGGCGCGGCGTTCGCCTGGGCTGCGGGGACTGCCGGGCAGGCCACCGCTGAGGTGCGTCTCTCGCCGGGCAACGCCTCCAAGGCGTAACCAAACAGGCCGGCACCGCTCACATACGCCCGGGTGGCGTGAGCGGTGCCGGTTCTTCCACAGCGACAACGGGGGATCGCATGGGCACCACCAGCACGCCGCGCGGCGTACGCAACAACAATCCTGGCAACATCGACCGCACCAGCACGCCGTGGCAGGGTGAGGATCGCTCCGCTGCGGCTACTGCCCGCGAGCATCGCTTCTGCGTATTCCTGACCCCGCAGGCTGGGTTCCGCGCCCTGGCGAAGACCCTGCTCACCTACCAGCGCAAGCACGGCCTGCGCACGGTGAAGGAGATCATCGGGCGCTGGGCTCCGCCGGTGGAAAACGACACCGGTGCCTACGTCAAGCAAGTTGCCACTGCCGTGGGCGTCGCACCTTCGGAAGTCATCCGCCTGGACAACGCGGTCACCCTGAGCCGCCTGGCCACGGCCGTCGCCAAGTATGAGAACGGCGGCATGTACTGGCGCCAGGAAGTGATCGACGCCGGCGTTGCAGAGGCGCTGCGCTGATGGTCGGCGGCGGCGTTACCGCCCAAGCGCCTTGGTGGGCGGCCGGAAGCGTCGTCGCGCTCTGGCTGTTCCGGGAGGCGTGGACGGCGTTGCTGGCGCGTCGTAAGGACCGCACCGAAACCGATGCCAACGTGGATCTGCTCAATGGGCTCATCCAGCGCGTGAAGTCGCTGGAAGAGTCGCAGGCTCAGACGACCATGAAGCTCACTGAAGAAATCAAGCTGCGCATGACCGCGCAAGAGCAGGCCCACCGGCTGCGGTTGCGGATCATGTCGCTAGAGGCGGCGATGCGCGGAGTTGGTGCGGTCATCCCCCCCGAAGACCCGGTGGAATCAGCATGATCCGCGCCCTCATCGTCGCCATCCTCCTGCTGCTGGCCGTCGTCGTCTGGCAGCGCGGGTCGGTCTCCATCGCACACCGCGCGGCCGACCAGGCTGCGTCGAGCCGTGACGCCATGGAAAGTGAGCGGGACGCAGCCCGCGCTGAGGCTGATGCCGTGGCCCAAACCCTCAAAGCCGAGCGCGGCAGCGCTGCCGCCGCGAACGCTCTGGCTTCCCAGTACGAAAAGGAAAAGACCGATGCACAAAAAGCATCTGATCGCCTCGTCGCTGATCTTCGCGCTGGCAACCAGCGCCTGCACCAGCGTTGGCAAGCATCCGTCGCCACCGCAGAGCTGTCCGCGGCCGCCGCTGCCGCCGGCCAGCCTGATGGTCGAGCCGACGACCGAATCGAAAGTGCGGGCCGAGCTGTTGGCGCCGCCGCCCAGTGCGACGCCCAGGTGAGGGGCCTGCAGGCGTATGCGCTTCTGTGTTCGGGAGGTGCCCGGTGAGCGAGCGGGACTTCCTGCGGCAGATGGATGCAACCATTCATGGTGCGCTGGCAATCGCCGGCATGGTCTCCACCGCGACGGTCAGGTCGGAGAAGACCGGCGTCGTGACTGCGGGCGTACGGATCTACTTCGACCGCGATGTGGAGACCATCGGCGATCTGCAGCAGTTCGTCGCGGGTCGGATCGAAATCGCCTACCTGCGAGCCGATGTTGAGCCGGAGCAGGGTGATCGCGTCGAGGTCGATGGCGAGGCCTTCGTGAACGTGAAGAAGCTCAGTGACGACGGCTCCCGCAGCCGGTGGCTGGTGCGCCGTGCCTGAGCTGGCTGAGCCCCTCTCCTGGCAGCTGGTCGAGTTTTTGCGCGATCGCGTGAAGCTGATCCGCACCTCGGCCGGATTCCGCACCGACATTGGGAACGGGCTGATCGTGGTGGACGATGATGAGGTGCCCGAGGACCAATCCGAGCCCGCCACCGTCATCTCGGTCCAGCAGCTCTCGCGGAGTGGCGGCGGTAGCGCCCAAGCCAGCTCCGACGCCGCTATCACCATCGAGTTCGAAGTTCCTCGAGGGAGTGGTCGGGAGAACCCACGGCTGCTGGTTCACCGTGCCAGGCACGACCTGATCCGCGCCCTGACGCTGAACGCCAAGATGCTGCCGATAGGCGTCACCGGCTTCGAACTGCTGACAACCCAGATGGCAACCCTGGAAGACGACGCAGGGCACTCCGCCGTCGTCGCTCAGATCACCGCGCGGGCTGGTCTGACCGAGACCTTTGAGCCCGTCCCCAACCCGTAGGAGCAATACCATGGCACAGCCCAAAGTTCGCAAGTTCGCAGGCGATCTGCGTTTCTGGGAGCACGGCGCGAACGGCGCCCGCATTCCCGTCATCCCCGAGCCGGCCGACAAGTTCGGCAACCAGCCGCTGGAACAGTCGTCGCTGACGTTCAGCTATGAGGCCGGCGACTCGGTGGAGATCAAAAGCAAGCGCCGTGATGCGCGCTATCAGCAGATCATCCACAAGGACTCCAACCCTGGTGTCACCAGCGTGTCCATCACCGCGCTGGAAGTGCCGACCGCCATCCTGGCCCGCATGCTGTACGGCACCCTGGTGGCCACCCAGGTCGCCGCCGGTACCGCCGCCGACGTGACCGTCACCGTGGGTAGCGTGGACACCCCGGTCAAGCTGCCGCACAACTTCCTGACGGCCGACACCCCGCCGAGCTTCAAAAAGGGCTCCGTCGACCTGGTGGAAGGCACCGACTACACCCTCGATCCGGTGCATGGCCTGCTGATCCCGAAGCCCGGTGGCGCGCTTCAGGCAGGCAACACCGTGGTGGCCAGCTACACCTACGACGCCTACCTGGAAACCGCCATCAGCGGCGGCACCACGCCCAGCAAGTCCTTCCAGATCCTGGGCGACATGCAGGACCGCATCAGCGGCGACGAAGGCCTGCTGACGATCCCGAACGTCGACCTGACCGTGGATGGCGACGTGGACTGGTTCAGCGATGAGCCGATCCAGGTGACCCTGACCGGCCCGGTGATCTTCCAGTCCGGCGAGACCGATCTCTACACCTTCAAGATCGCGGCGCAGTCGGCGGCCTGAGAGGGCTAGTGACCTCGGTAAGGGGAGGGCGCCCGTGCGGCGCCCTCCCGGAATGAATCAGGAAGGGCTTCGTGGCATCCAACCGCGCCAACAACCTGCTCAAGTACTACGTCAGCGGCCGCCGCGCGAAGGGCTTCCACGGCCTTACCGACCTGGCTGGCGAAGTGCTGAACCGCTACGACCTGTCAGTGCAGCGGGCCTTCATCGGTCTGCAGCGCCGCGCCGGGCCGGCCACCACGCAGGAAGTCCGTGCCTCCTACAACATCCGCGCCTCGGCCCTCCGTGGGAAGTACCGGGTGGAAACGGGTGAGCGGGGCTACAGCACGGGCAAGCGCGGCAGGGATGACTTCCTGGCGATCTGGGCCAGCACCAGGCAGATCTCGCTGATCGAATTCGGTGGCCGCTGGGCCGGCCGCAAGTCTAGGGGCGCCACGGCCAGCATCGGCTTGGGCGAGTCGAAGACCTACGAAGGTGCCTTCATCGCCACGATCAAGGGCCGCAAGGCCATCCGCGTGCGCAGTTGGGACCGTGCCACGCAGAAGCGCCACGGCCGCGGCCCAGTTCGCATCCTGCGCGGGCCTAGCCCCTTCGAGATGCTTTCCGGCGCTGACGGCAACAGCCGTGCGCTCACCGCACGGCGTCGGCTGATGGACCGGCTGCACACCACCTACGTGACTGAACTGCGCCGCCAGTGGCGCATCAACGGAAGCTCCAATGGCTGATCGGCTGGAAGAAGCAATTCGCGTTGTCATCGAAACCCAAGGCCGTGAGGGCGTAGACGACCTGCGCGCGGCGTTCGGCGAACTGGGCGACGTGTCAGTCGAGACCGCCGGCAAGGCCTCCAAGCTGCTCGACTCGCTCACCGGGCTGAACGCGGCGGCAGCGAAGGCGGATGCCTTCGAAGGCATGCTGACCGACCTTGCAGAACTGGAAAGGCAGTTCGGGGAGAACCAGCAGGCTGCCCTGTCGCTCAGCCTCGGCATCGGCGAGATGGAGAAACCATCGCGTGAGGTGCTGGCTGCCCAGCGCGAGCTGCGCAAAGAGGGCGAGCGGCTGCAGAAGGCGCTCACCGAACAGTGGGACGCGGTTGCCAAGGCTGACACCGAGCTTTCGGCGCTCGGCGTAAACACGGCCAACCTGGCCGACTACCAGCAGCGCCTGCGTGTGGAAGCCACCCGCAGCGCGGCCGCCCTTACCGAGCAGGCCCGCGCCGCTGCGGCCGAGGCCGAGGCCGGGCGCCGCCGTAAGCAGCAGATCGAGGAAGGCGAGGCCGCTTTCCGCAAGCAGGCCAACACCAGCAGGGCGGCGGCGAAGTCGTTGGCCGAATACCGTGAGCGGGCCGCTGATGCTGCTGCCGGCAGCGGCGACCTGGCCTCGGCCACCGAGAGCACGGTCAGTTGGTTCGGCCGGCTCAAGGCGGTGGCCGCTGGTGCGATCGCGTTTGTCGGCCTGAACCGCGTTGTCGATGGCATCAAGGCCATCGTCAAGGAAGGCAGCGACGCCGAGCAGGAGCTGGCACAGCTGGAGGCGGCCCTGCACGCCACCGGCCGTGCCAGCGAATTCACCGCGCAGAGCCTTGCTGCCATGCGGCAGCAGCTGCAGAGCGGCCTGTTCGATGATGGGCAGATCAGCGCAGCCCAGGTGCGCCTGCTGTCCTACACCAACATCGTGGGCGAGCAGTTCCCGGCGGCGATGCAGATCACCATCGACCAGGCCCAGCGACTGGGCATGTCGCTGGAGCAGTCGGCCGAGACGGTGGGCAAGGCCCTGCAGACGCCGTCCAAGGCGATGGAGAGCCTGAGCAAGCAGGGCTTCACGCTGGATGACAGTCAGAAGGCGCTGATCAAGAGCTTGGAGGCAACAGGCCAGGTGGCCAAGGCGCAGGGGATCATCCTCGATTTGCTGGCCGAGTCCTACGGCGGCGCGGCGGCGGCCGCGAAGGTGGGCACCATTGCCGGCCTGTGGAAGACCGCCACTGATCGCTTCAAGGACTGGAAGCAGGAAGTCGCCGACCAGGGCGTGCTGACCTACTTCAAGGAACAGCTCACCACCCTGCTGGCGACGCTGGATCGACTGGCCGCCGATGGCAGCCTGTCGCGCTGGGCCAAGCAGACCGCGCAGGCCATCATCACCATGGCCGAGGCGGTGAAGGGCACGACGCAGTGGGTGGTGGACCACGCTCGCGTGATCGGGCTGATGGCAGCCGCCTACGCCCAGTTCAAGATCGTCGGTGCGCTGATCCAGCTGAACGCTTGGCGTGCTGGACTGATCGCGGCCACGAATGCCCAGATCGCCAACAACGCCGCAGTTGCTAGTGGCGGGCGAGGCATTACCCGGTTCGGCGCGCTGTTGCGCGGCCTGCCGAAGGCCGTGCCCATCACCGTGGCGGTGCTGGGGCTGGAAGCGGCCATGGGTGGCTTGGACGCTCTCAAGATCGTCGCCCAGGACATCTGGAAGCATCACGACCCGGCCCTGAAGCGCGCGGGTGAGGCGCAACGGGCGTACATCAACCAGGTACGCGACTCGGCCACGCAGCTGCGGCAGCAGTCGCTGGAGTTCATCGCCTATCGTGACGTGGTCATCAAGTCGGCCGAGGAAGTCTCCAAGCTGGGTGAGGCTGAGCGGCTGGCCTATGAAAAGCGCCTGTCCGGGCTTGAGCAGTACCTGACCGCGCAGGAAGGTTTCCTGCTGATGCAGCAGAAGTCCGGCATGGCGACGGCAGAGCAGCTGCAGCAGCTGGGCCAGGTCACGCAGCAGCTGCTGGACGTATCGACCGGATTCGCCGCGTTGCGAACGGGCGTCCAGACGGCCGCCGATGCGATGAAGAACGGTATCGGCGGCGCGGCGCAGCAGGTCGTGACCCAGCTTGAAGGCATCGGCAGCAACGCCAAGCTCGCGAACGAGTCCATCCAGAAGATGTTCTCCGGGCTCAACTTCGCCGACACGGCCACCCTTGCCTCCGTAGGCGAGGCCTTGGGCTTCATTGCCACCCAAGGTGGCGCGGCAGAGCGCAACGTGCGTGACGGGCTGCTGGCGACACTGCAGCAGCTGTCGGGCGAAGAGCTGGCCCGCTTCCAGGGCGCTGCCCAGGCGGCGTTCGACTCGTTGCCGCAGGCAGCAGTGAATGCCGCGGCAGTTCTGGAAACCACGCTGCTTGCGGCCATGACGAAGCTCGGCGTGGCCTCGGGCCAGCTGGGGGTCAGCTTCACTCAGGCGGGCCGGGATGCCATTGCCGCCTTCGGCGCCGTCACCGAGAACGCGGTGGCCACGGGCACCCAGATCGAGGCGGCCTTCAAGGCGGCGCTGGGCAATGTCGCCACGCTGGATGAGGCCCGCACCCTCGGCAACCTGCTTCAGGCCGCCGGCGAGCAGGGTCGGGTTGGCTTCGACTCGGCTGCCCGTGCAGCCTCGGCGCTGCGTGCCAGGCTGCGCGAGATCGAAGCTGGCCTGAATCCGCTGACCGGTGAGTTCCAGCGCCTGGGCATCCAGTCCCAGCAGTCGCTGAACGCTGCACGCGATTCTGCCTGGGAAGCGTTCGAGACCATCCGCAAAGGTGCTGCCAACGGCAAGGCCTCGGTCGAGGACGTGCGCCGTGCGTTCCGCGCCTACGCCGACACGGCCAGGGCTGCGGTAGCTGACAGCGACGAATGGCGCCGGAGTCAGGTGCAGTCGCAGCTGGACGTCCAAGGTGCAATCTATGACACACGCCAAGCTATCGGTGACCTTGGCGACACGGGTGAATCAGCCATGGGCCGCGTGGAGCATGGTGCGAAGAAGGTGGCGAGTGCTCTGCAAGAGGTAAAGCAGAAATCGGAGGAAGCTGGCGGCGGCGTTGAGAAGGTAGCTAAGGGGGCTGCAGACGCCGACAAGAATCTCACCAAGGCATCCGTCGCCGCCGGGGGCTTCTCGATGAATATGGGCGAGATCTCTGAACGCACCCGCGAGTTGCTTGCCCAGATGAGCGGCCCGAATGGATTGCAGCAGTTCGCCAATGTCTGGAACGCGCTGTTCGAGCAGCGGCAGGATCTGGCGAAGTACACCGAGGAACAGAAGAAGGTGCTGGACGGCATGGAAGAGATCTCCGGCAAACGGAAGGAGTTGGCTGAGCGCTTTGACCTGGTTGGTTCCAGCGAGCTGGATGCCATCGTCCAGCTGGAAAGCCAGATCGAGTCCAAGCGCCTCGAAAAGGAAAGGGCGGCTAAGCAAGCTGCTGAAGAGCGCCGCAGTGCGGCCCTTGCTGAGGCAGAGGCCCAAGCGAAGGCCGATGCCTCCCGCATCCAGGCCGGCGACAACAAAGAACAGGTTCTGACCATCGACTGGAAGGCTCCCAGCAAGGAAGTGGTGGCCGGCGCCACGGCAGCCGAGATGCAGCAGGCCGAACGCATTGCAGGCTTGGTCGCGCCGATCGTGCTGCGCAAGATCGAGCGCAGCCGCGCAGTCTCGATAAGGGGCGCCCGATGAGCCGGGTCGTGCTTGCCGGGGTCGAGCTGCCCGCTGATCTGCAGTGGACCGATGAGTTCACCGCCTGGCGCATCGGGCAGCAGGTCCGCACCAGCCTGAGCGGGGCGCTGATCGTGCAGGAGTCGGCCAGGCAGTCCGGTAGGCCCATCACCCTGCAGACAACCCGCGACGGCCAGGCGTACGTCGGTCCGGTGCAGCTGGATGTGCTGCGCCAGTTGCAGGAGCTGAGCGGGCAGCTGCAGGTTGCCCCGATGACGCTGATCCTGCCGGCGCACAACGGTGGCGACCGCACGTTCCAGGTCCGGTGGCGTCGGACCGAGGGAGCTGCCGTCGAAGCTGATCCCTGCCGATTCGCAGTGCCAGCGCTCGATGCCGACTACTTCTCCATCACCCTTCGCCTTATGACGGTCTGAACCAATGACGATCCTTGCAACCGATATCAAGATGCGCCAGTCGCAGCGCCTCACCGACAACCCCGATGGCGGCGGCCGCATGGTCCAGACCGAAATCATTGACGGGGCCATGAATAACCTCTTCCCCGACATCGGCGATGAAGAACGGACCACCGGTCGTTCCACGCTGCGCAAGATGTTCGTGCACGTGGACACCCCGGGACCGGACGTGCTGAAGGATGCGATCGCGGTGCTGATCGACCCGCCGTCCGACCCGCGCGTGACCGTGACCATGTTCGCCACCGGCTCCTACAGCGATGTGCGACTTGACGCGAAGAACCGGGTGGAGAGCTACATCACCCGTGGCACCGAATCGCGGTTCATCCTGCTGGGTGATCACTTCATCGGCCAGATGACCATCCAGGTCTACACCACGAAGGATGCGCCGAGCCCGGACATCAACGACAACCTGAGCCTGCTGACGGCGGCTGCTTCGGGTCGCGACCCGGGCGAGCAGTACGTGCGGGTGAAGAATGTGCTCTCCCGGACCACGCGCACGTTCACCGATGACCAGGGCGCTTTCGAGCGCGACGTGCTGGTGATTGAGCTGGTCAACGCGCTGCTGCTCAACTTCTACGGTCAGGAGGTGATCCGGTACTCCGCCACGAAGCCTGGCACGCGGGTCTATGAGACCAACGTGGTCGACGCCACCAGCTATCACAGCGTGAAGCGGCTCACGGCTGCTGGGAAGCCCGGCGATCTGTCGGTGCAGATCGACTCGCCGTACGTGCCGATCGTCCCTACGTCCACCGCCGAGACGCCGGTGAGTGATGTTCTGGCTGGCATGGGCACGCTGAGCCACGTCGCTTCGGGCCCGGCCAACAGCCTGGCACTAAGCTTCAGCAGCGCGTTCGTTGCGGGTGTTGCGGTAACGCGCTTCCTGGGCACCGGCATGTCTGTCGGCAGCGTGAAGGTACTGGTGGGCAGTATCGAGCTGACCGACGACGGTACGGGCGGTTTGGCCTCGACGGCGGTCACCCCTTGGTCTGGCACCGTGGACTACCAGACCGGCGCGGTGTCGCTCGTTCACTCCACCGGGGCGGGTGCCACCAGCGCCAGCATCACCGCCACGCCGGCGGGGACGATCCCCATGCAGGGCTTCACCGATGAGATTGCGGTGACGCAGAACAACCAGGGCTTGGTGTGGCTGACGCAGCTGGAGCCGCTGCCGGCGCCGGGCACCGTGGTGGTGGACTATCGTGCGCTCGGTCGCTGGTACCGCCTGACCGACAACGGTCGCGGCCAGCTCGTCGGCAAGCCGGGGCAGGGCAGCGGCACCATCAATTACATGACCGGCTCCCTGGTGCTGACCACCGGAGCGCTGCCCGACCTGGATAGCAGCATCATCAGTGCATGGGGCACGTCGATCATCGCGGAAGCCCGGGTGGGCGATATCAACATCAAGCCGCCTGCGCTGCGGTTCCTGCTGGGGCATGCTGGCGCAGTGCCCGGGACCGTGCGGCTGACGGTGCGAGTAGGTGGCGCGGATGTAAGCGTCACCGACAACGGCGTCGGTGGGCTGCTCATCGGAGGCCAGCTGCGCGGGTCGGTGGCGTATGCAACTGGCGAGTGCCTGCTGCAGCTGGAGACCCTGCCGGATGCCAACAGCCAACTGGCGGTCAACTACGATTGGGCCGAGGCGCTTCACGCCGCGCCACAGCCGGTGCCGGATGGCAACGGCCTGGTGTCCTTCGCGCTGCCACAGGGGCCGGTCAAGCCGGGCTCGGTGATGCTGGACTGGGTCATCACCGTGATGCGGGATGCCTACGATCTGGCCTCCGCGCCGCAGCCGATGCGCGTCATCGCCAAGGACGATGGCAACGGCAACCTGGTGGCGGTCTCGGTGGGCGACACCGCGGCGACCACTGCGCTGGGGGCCATCAACTACAGCACCGGGGTGGTGACCCTGCAGGCCGGCAAGTTCATGGTCCGTCAGGTGTCCTATCCGCAGTACGAGCTGCGCTCCGGGCGGCTGAAGGTCGTCGGTTACGGCCGGACGGACGTGCTGGCGCAGTTCTCCGCCGGCACGCTGGTCTCCGCCGGGTGGACGCTGGCCGGCGCCGGCGGGGAGTCGGCCGAAGAAATGCTGCCTCTGCCCCCCGTTTCGCTGCAGCTGACCCCGACCATCAGCGACAGCATCGTGCCGGGCAGCGTGAGGTTCACTTTCCGCGACAGGACCTACATTGATCGGAGCGGTGGTCTGTACCACAGCGTCGATCCTCTGACCGGCGCGGGTGTCTACGCCGGCACCATCGACTACACCGCTGGCGTGGTCAGCCTGACGCAGTGGGTGGCCGGTGGCGCAAACATTGTGCAGATCCAGTCCCTGCTGACCCGCATTGGTGATCCGGGCGTTGCCAACAGCTTCTTCCGGGCGCCGGGTTCGCCTCTGCGGCCTGGCATGTTCACGCTGCGTGCCAACCGCCTGGACGGCGAGTTGCTCACGGCAACTGCCGATATCAACGGGGCGATCACCGGTGCCCAGATCCGCGGGTTCGTGGATTGGGAAAGCGGTGTCGCCAAGGTGCGGTTCGGCCAGCTGGTGCCGGTGGCTGGCAACGAGGGTCAGCCTTGGTTTGATCCTGATCTGGTTGAGGGCGACCGGATCTGGCGGCCGGCGCTGGTGCAGGCTGGCTCCATCTACATGGGCGCGGTTGTCTATCGCTCGATCCCGCTGTCGGAGGTCGTCATTGGCCTGTCGTCCGTGCGCTTGCCCAGTGACGGCCGGGCCCCGGCGTTCAAGCCTGGGCAGACGGTGTTGATCCACCACACCGCGAAGCATGTGGTGGCCTCGCCGCAGGCAAATCAGACGGTTCCCTTCGGCCGCGGCCGGGTGGCGGCCATCGAGGTGCGTGACGCCCTCGGCGCACCGGTGGATGCGGCATGGTTCGTGGCTGACCTGGACGTGGGTACGCTCAAGTTCAGCGACCCGCTGAACCTCTCCGCCTACAAGTTCCCCATCATGATCAGCGAGCGCGTGGAGGATCGCCGGCTGGTGGTTCAGCCGCAGATCACGGGCGAGATCGAGATCAACACTGGCCTGACCCACGACTACCCGGAAGGTGAGGCGATGATCAGCACCGCGCTGCGCCTGGGGGAGGCGAATGGCTCGCTGGATCTGCAGGCGCGAGTGGTGAGCCTTTTCGACCAGGCGGCCTGGTCGAATTTGTGGGCGGATCTGCCCTCCGGCAGCGTGGCGCCTGGCACCTACAACGACACCGACTACCCGCTGGTGGTCACCAATGCCGATGCGATCACTGAGCGCTGGGCTGTGCGGTTTACGTCGGCCACGCAGTTCGAGCTCATCGGTGAGACGGTCGGTGTGATCGCTTCGGGCAACACCACGTCCGATCTGGCGCCGGTAAACCCGCGAACCAATCAGCCATACTTCTTGATGCGTAAAGAGGGGTGGGGCGGCGGCTGGTCTACGAACAACGTGGTGCGCTTCAACACCGTGGGTGGTTTGGCCCCGGTGTGGATGATCCGCACAACGCTGCCAGGCACGCCAGAGGCGGCGACGGATTCGACCCGACTGCAGGTCGTCGGCAATGTGGCGGGGGAGCAATAACATGGCAACGGTATACAAGAGCACCGACGCGGGTGCGCCTCAGCTGTCTGGCCAAGCAGGCAGCCTGGTGGCGCTGCTTGATGCTGTCCTTGTCGATGGCTACGGCACGGGCGTTGATCGCAAGGAAGGCGCAGGGTGGACCAAGGCGTTCACCGGTCCAAACAAGCGTGCCTACCGCAACAGCGCTGTTTCTGGAACAGGCTTCTACCTGCAGGTAGAAGACCCTGGCGCTGCAGGCACTGCGGGATATGCCTTCGTTCGCGGATTCTCGGCGCTGACTGCGTTCGACATTGGGCTTAACCCAACCCCTACTGTTGCATCTCGCGCGAATGGCGTCGTTGTAGCCAAGTCGTCTGCCTTGGACGGCAGTTCCCGCAGGTGGTTGATTTTGGCTGATGAGAGGATCGTCTACATCTTCATCAATCCGTGGGCGACCGGAAACTACTACCACCCGTACTTTTTCGGCGATTTCATCTCCTACAAGGCGGGGGATGCCAACAACTGGTGCATTGCGTCGAACGGGCTTACATCGTTCGCTTCAAACCTTGACCTTGATCAGACCATTTTTACAACCATCAATTCGTACGGAGGCGTGGATACCAGTCGGCCCGCGTTGTTCCTGCCATCCACTTTCTCCAGCCCCGCGCAAGCCGCGGCCGGCTATCTCGTAGGAGGCTACCGTGCCGGCAGTTACACGGCGTGGGGCGGTGCTAACAGCTACGCTGCCGCGTACCCTGATCCGATCGGACAGGGTCTGTTGTTCAACAATGTACAGATCTTCGAGTCCAGCTTGGGCCCTCGAGGTCAACTGCCTGGCATCATCGTCCCTCTGCACAATCGCCCCTTCCCAGCCTTGGTCAGTCAGCCCGCCGGCCAAGGAATGGGCAGCGCAACGACGTTGCTGCCGGTCAACTTCACCGGCGAGATTTGGTCGCAAGCGGGCGCCAATCAGGAAGGCCAGATCATCTTCCTCGAGGGGGGTGACTGGTGGCAGTAAATGGTCGGGTAATCACGCGCATTCGATGTTCTATTGGGAGCAGGTGGGCCGGCCGGGGATTTCTTGCCGGTAGCGCCCCCGTCTCCAGCGACCCGGACGCTCCTGACGGACGCCTGCGGATTTTGAATCAACCGTCCATTGGCAGGATCATGATTCTCGACCGACGCACGTTCGACGTGGTCGCGACCACGCGATCACGGGCGGATGGAACGTGGCGCGTCGACCGGCTCATGCTCGATATGAAGTTCCTGGTAGTGGGCGTCGATGATCGAGGGAACGTCAACGCGGCGGTGCAAGACTGGGTCGCACCAGCGCCGATGGAGTAGGACGTGCTCACGACGAATGGGAAGTTCGTAGGGCTGAGTTTGAGCCCGCTGAAAGCGCTCAGCGGCGAGTGGACTGGCCTCAATCTGGGTGTTGATGATGGTGGCGAAGTACCGCCGGAGCCGGTAGTCCGGGGGATTCGCGCGTCGACTTCAGTGCGCTGGGCGTTGGCTGCACGGATCCGACGATCAGTGCGCGTCGGGTGGGGCGAAGCGGGGCGGCTCACTCCGGCCGTCGACGTGGTTTGGCGTAAAGCTGAGCCGTGCCGTCAGGCCACGGTACTGGCGTGGGATCTGGCCCCGCGCCAGCGGGCGAATCGGCAGATGATCTGGCTCGAGACGATGAAGTCCGCTGCCGTCACGTGCAGCGTTGGCTGGAGCGCGCTGGGATTGGCCACGCAGCAGCTGTCCATGCCATGGCGCGAGGCCACCGGCTTGGCCTCTGTTGGTGCTTCTATCGCTTGGCGCTCCCTTGCTCGATCCGCCGCGGCCAGTAGCTTCGCCTGGCGCGGCAGCACGCCGATCCTTGCCGCTGCAGTGTCTGCCATGTGGCGGCACCCCGTGCTGGGTTACCGGTCGGCTCGCCTGCCTTGGGGTCCTGGCAGGGGAATTCCTTGGGGTGTTCGCCCTAAGCCCGGTACCGGTCCTGATCCTGAGCCCGAGACTCCCTTTCCGCGCGGCGACTACGTCGGTCTGAACCTTGGGTGCCCGGTGGTGGGCGTCTTGGGATTTATTTCCCTGAATCTTGGCGTCGCCGCATGTTACGTGGTGCGCCCCCAACGCAGGACTCATGTCGTGATCAACACGGTTTCCCTTGTGCGCCTCCCTGATCGCACGCCCATCGAAGTGACTCGGATCTCGCTTGGCGCCAGTCGCGGAGCCTGGGGTTGGACGTTCGACATCGAGCTGGCCGATCCGCAGCAGCTCGCGCTGCTGAAGCCCACCGCAGCCGGGCCCAGGCAGTTCGAGGTATCCCTCAACGGCTACGTCTGGACGGGCATCATCGAGAGCTTCCAGAAGCAGCGGGAGTTCAGCGGCGGCGGTGTCCGCCTGAGCGGCCGCTCACGGACCGCGCTGCTCGCAGCGCCCTATGCGCCAGCGCGAGTGAAGGCCACGACCGAAGAGCGCAGCATGGCGCAGCTGGTCGCCGAGGAGTTGGCCGATACGGGCTTCACCAGCGAATACGACACCGTCGACTGGAACGTGCCGGCCGGTGCCTGGTTTTATGACGCCAGCACGCCGCTGGATGCGATCAGCGCGCTCGCAGAGGCGAGCGGTGGCGTCGTACAGTCGGACCCCGCCGCGCTCGCCATGCGCGTGCGGGCGGCCTATCCGGCGAGTCCCTGGAATTGGCGCACCACGCCACCCGACCACGTGCTGCAGGAGGACATTGTGCTGACGGAGAGCCTGCAGATGCGCAGCGCACCGCTGTACGACGCCGTCGTGGTGACGGGCGAGCTGGCCGGCAAGGGCGTCACCTGCAAGGTGCGGAAGTCGGGCGAAGAGGGACGGCTGTACGCCCAGCAGGTCAGCAGCCCTTTGATCACCGTGCCGGCGGCCGGCGCGGAGCGTGGCAGGAACATCTTGTGCGATCGCGGTGAGCAGGCTGCCGTCGACTTGACGGTGCCGCTGTTCGCTCATCCGCTCAAGCCTGGGGAGGTAGGGCTGGTGCTGCCGCTGGATCTGGTCGAGGTGGTAGGTGCGGATGGCACCTGGCACGGGCAGTGCGAGTCGCTGCGGATCGAAGTCTCGGCCGATGACCAGGCCGTGGTGATTGAGCAGACAGCAACCCTGGAGAGGCACTACACCGATGCGGACTGACCTGTGGGACCAGTTCGGGGACCTGGTCGGCGGCAGCCCGAGGCTGATCGCCACCGTCACCGCGCACAACTCTGACGGCACCAGCAGCTTGACCACCTACGACGGCGTGCAGATGCGGGCCTTCGGGCAGCTCCCGCTGGCGCTGCCGTACAACGTGTGGGTGCGAGGCGGTCGGCTGGTCGAGGCCGCGCCCAACCTTCCGCTCTACGAACTAACCGTCTGACGAAACAGGGCACTGCCCGGGTGCCGGCAAGCACCCGGGCAGTGCCGCAACACAGGTGATCTCAGCACCTGGCATTGGCCGCGTCCCTGTCGCCCTCGAGAGCGGCTGGGATTGTCGGCCCCACCCATCGCAAAACCTGAGATCCCATGACCAAGCCCATCATTTCCTGGCCGGGCGGCAAGCGCCGCCTCCTGAAGCACCTGTATCCCCATTTCCCTGAGCACGACTGCTACGTGGAGGCATTCGCCGGCGGCGCCGCCTCCCTGCTCATGCGCCCGTACCCGGCGGCTATGGAAGTACTCAACGACATCAACGGCGAGCTTGTCGGCCTGTATCGCTGCGTCAGGCATCACCTGGACGAATTCGTGCGCATGTTCCGCTGGTCGCTGGTATCGCGGCAGATGTTCGAGTGGGCGCAGATGGAGCGGCCCGAGACCCTGACCGACATCCAGCGGGCGGCCCGGTTTTACTACCTGCAGAAGCTGGCCTTCGGCGGCAAGGTGCAGGGGCAGACGTTCGGCGTGGTGACCATGGGAGGTCCGCGGCTCAACCTTCTGCGGATCGAGGAAGAGCTCAGCGCGGTGCATCTGCGCCTGGCCAACACCATCATCGAGTGCCTGCCGTGGCAGGAGTGCGTGCGCCGCTATGACCGGCCCGGCACGCTGTTCTATCTGGACCCGCCGTATTGGGAGACTGAGGGCTACGGCGTCGACTTCCCCTTCAGTGAGTACGAGGCGATGGCAGAGCTGATGCGCAGTGCTGCTGGCCGGTTCGTCGTGTCGATCAACGACCACCCGCAGATCCGAGAGGTGTTTGCTGGGTTCGACCTGGTGCCGCTGCAGCTCGACTACACCATCGGCGGCGGGCAGGGCAGGGGGCGCAAATTCGGCGAGCTGATCATCAAGAGCTGGGATGATAGGCAGGCGGCCCTGCTGTAAGGCTCAGGCGACAGGTTCCAGAAGCCCCTCGACGTCGTCGCGAGGGGCGCTGACCCCTCGCCTCCCCCCCACAGTCGACCTCCATGGCCCGATTGTCGTTAGGAAGAAGCAGCAGCATTCAGCTTTTTGACACTGCGTTTCCATCGCTGCCGTAAAGTGAATGATTCAGATTGTTAAGGTTGCAGCAGTTCACGCGTTGCTCACGCTGTGCGGGCCTCTGCGATAATTTGATAGCCAACGTGTTCAGTTTCGAGGGTTGATGGATCGCTACCGCCAAATTGTTGAGTTGTCTGACGACTGCATCAAAGAGATTGATCTCGACGGCGTCGTGCGGGCTGTCAACGGTAAAGGCCTGGCTCTTCTGCATGCATCGGAACCTTCTGATGTTTTGAACCGAGCATGGGTTGAGCTTTGGCCCTCAGACTCTCAGGCACTTGTTCTGGACGCGATCAACAGAGCCAGAAGCGGTGAGGTGGCGACCTTTGAGGCGACTTGCCCTGTTTTCAGCGGGGAACTGCGAGATTGGTGGGTCCGAGTCAGTCCTTTGTTGGAGGACGGCATCGTCGTCGGGCTACTTGCAGTCAGCTCGGACATCACCGCCCGCAACCGTGCGGTCCACGCTGCTGAAGTGCTTCAGCAAGCCTTGGCCGCTCGTACTCGGGAGGCTCAAGCGTGGCATCAGAAGGCCGATGCGGCAGATCCGGGCGTCGTCAATGACCTGCAGTCGCGCTTAATGGCGACCAATTTGGCGTATCAGGAGCTTGAGGTGCTGCACCACGAAGCTGCCGAGGGTCGCCGATTTGCGATCGCCGCGCAGCGAGCCGCTGAATTGATTGCTGACCAAGCCCAGAAGGGGGAGGCGGTCGGGCAGCTCCTAGCGGGGGTCGTTCATGACCTCAACAATTTCCTGCAGTCAGCCGTCTCTGCCGTTGATCTTGTTCTGGATAGTGGCGAGCTCAGTGAGCGCAGTTCTCGGTATCTCAAGATTGCAGAGGCATCCCTGGAGCAGGGAACTGCTCTATCTCAGCGTCTGATTGGCTTCGCTCGTCGGCATCCCTACAAGCCAGAGCCTGTTGATCTTTCGGGGATGATCCAGAGCATGGCCCCGCTGTTGAAGCAGGCAGTAGGCAAAAAAGCACGCTTGGAAATCGCAGCATTGCCCGATTTGTGCTGTGCGATGGTGGATCGAAATACGCTAGAGCGTGCCCTTCTCAATCTGGTCATCAACGCCCGGGACGCTTCCCAGCCGGGCGATCAAATACGGATTGAATCGGGTAGCAGAGCGATCACTGCGGATGATTCGGTCACGGGCCTCGCAGAAGGGACTTACGTCACTTTAGTCGTGGAAGACACCGGTGAAGGAATGAGCGACGAGGTCCAGGCACGCTTGTTTGAGGTGTACTACACGACCAAGCCTGTTGGGGAGGGCTCGGGTCTGGGCTTGGCTCAGGTGCACAGCGCTGTGCGCCAAGCCGGTGGGCACGTGATAGTCAATTCTGTACTAGGGCAGGGGACGAGGTTCGAGCTTCTCTTTCCGCGAATCTCTGAGGGTTGACGCCAAAACGGCTGCTGTTTCTACCCATTCATCACGTGATCTTGACTGCGTTGCCCGGCATGAACGCGGTGACCTGCCGGCCTTCGCCACGGTCGAGGATGACCGCGGCGCGCTGGGTGGGTGCTAGGTTGAAGCTCGGCTCGATCTCGGCCAAGCCCAGGGCGAGATCCGCCAGCCCAGGCAGGCCGAAGTCGACAACGGGGAGCTGGACGAAGCGGCCGCACATGGGGGGAGAGTAGCCCCGCCGCCCGTCTTTGAAGCGTGTAGGGCGGCTTGGACTACCGGTAGCTGATCGAACAATCAGCTCAGCGCCAAATCCTGTAGGACTTGGGCCAGTTCATCGAGGTCCGCCCCTTTGAGCGTGCTCAACGGCAAGGGCAGACAATCTTGGCCGCAAAGGCCCAGTAGCCCTGCTGCGCTGGCGATTACCCTGATGCTAGCGCCGTGCTTGGCGAACAATGCCCACAGGGGGGCCAAGCGATCGGCCTCGGCTTTTGCTTGGTCAAACTGGCCGCTTTGGCTGAGACGGACGATCTTCAGCGCGGTGATCGGGAACAGGCCACCTATGACGGAGTACCACGCGTCACAGCCGGCGGCCAATCCCAATGCGGCTGAGTGGTCGCCGCTGATGCCGAGTGTGACATTGGACGGGATGCAGTTGCGCAGCTTCTTGATGCGATCCGACGAGGCGGAAAGTTCGCCGGATAACGGCGGGATCTTGATAGACGCGACGTTCGGGAGATTGGCAATTTCGCCGAGCAGCTCATCTGTGAACCTGAAATGCGTGGTGCCAGGGTTGTCGTACACGCAAAGCGGAAGCGCTACAGCGTCCGTAACAGCGCGATAAAGGCTCAAGACCTCTGTGTCGTTCAGTGGTTGATAGGACACGGGCGCCAGCAGCAACCCCGATGCGCCGGCTCGCTGCGCGTCTACCGCCAGCTCCACAGCGTCTTTGGTGCGGAGAGCACCCACGCCGACAATGACCGGAGTTGAGCCAGCCTCAGAGATGGAGACAGCGGCAATCGCCTTCCGTTCGGCCAGTGTCAGATAAGCGTAACTGCCCGTCGACCCGAGTACCCCTATGGAATCGACCTTGGCGTCGGCGAGTCTACGAACCAGTTGCTGCGTGGCTTTAAGATCGACTGCTTGGTCGCTGAACACTGTCAGCGGGAATGCACTGAGTCCTGAGAAATTCATGATGGAGCCTCAAGTAAAGCTTCATTCTATTTATTGTCATAGGACAATGTGAGTGGCGGCCCCGAGGCTCGTTCATCAGCGTTCAGGCTCTGATCGTAGGCGGCCGAGCTGGCGGGACGGACGACTGGTCGCAGCTTTCCAGAGCGGCCCTGCCTTGAGCGCTCACCCAAACGGAACATCCGCTCCTTTGTCATACCCCACGTGACGATAGCTTGATTCAACGACACCGAACGATTCACGAAGGTAGTCGGCAGGTTCGCAGGATCTGCGACGCCCGTGGGTATGCTCCTTGTCATGCTTCCCTCGCTCGGCTACCAAGGCTTCCGTACTGCCCCCATCCCGTCCGGCTGGGTGAAGATGGGCGAGCGCTGGGCGCTGTGGTGGAACGGGCGAGAGGTGGCCAGCGTCACGCCGAACCGTGAGGGTGGCTACCGGCTCCATATGAACGCCTTGAAGATGTGGCAGACCAAGAACGCCCCGGTGGCCAGCGTCCGACAGGGCAAGCGCTTCGCCGAGCGTTGGTGCGCCGCCAGGCTGTTTCCAGACCTGCCGCTGCGGGAGGCGGTGGTCAGCCTGACCGACGACACACCTATTCAAGCGTCGCAGCCGCTGCCCGGCTTGCCACCCACGCGTGAACAGCAGCTGCAGGCCCAGCGCTTGGATGAGGCGGCTGCAGCAGCGTCCGCCCGGGTCATGGCGGCGCTGGAGCCGGTCCGGCCGCCGGCTGAAACCAAGCCTAGGGCGGCGGATACGAGGAAGGGTAGGCTGAGTGCGAGCGGGCGGCAGTACCCTCGCGTCTGACTGATTTGCATCCAGAAAACTCCGCATAGCCTCCTTGCCCCGCAAGGGCAACGGCGGTCTGGTTCCAGAAATTAACTCGATGTAAGTGGTTGGTTCTTCGTTAGAGTTAGGCAGACTTTTAATCTTTTGGTCGATGGTTCGAATCCATCACGGCCCACCAATGCATTCAACGACTTAGGTCGTCAAAAAAGGCACCGCTGAGCGGTGCCTTTTTCGTTTGGTGCCTGGATGGTGCCTACATTCCGGGTGCTTGATCAGGCCGGTGCCTGCGGGCGCCATTCGTTGCGCACCCACTGCTGTATTTCGGACTTCAACCAGCGAACGCTGCGGCCGGCGCGTTTGGCAGGCTTGCGCAGGGCGATCAGCGCGTCGTCGGTCGTGGTGGTGGTGGCGTTGTCGCTGTCGACGGTGCTGGTCATGTGTACCTCTGCTTTGCTGATTGCCACTGCGGCCAGGCCGTAGTGTGGTTGGCTGCTGTCTCTGGAAACGAGAAAGCTCTAACTGCTGCCGGTAGATGTGAGCAGCGGCACGCCGAGCGCCCTCCGCGCGGCCTCAACTCGGTTGGCGATCTGCATCAGGTCCATCGCCGGATCATTGAACAGCGCCTGGCCAATCTGGGCCGTCAACCTCTGGCTCGCAGTTGCTGCCAGCGTCACGGGCGCATCGATCGTGGCGTATGCGTACGCACGCCATGCATCGCGTGCGGTCTGCAGATGCGCCTCACCCGCGAAGGTGAAGGTCATCGACAACCCACCCGCGGGGGTACTGGTCCGTGCGGTTTCAAGCGCTGCCGCAACCGCGATCGCGCTCGCTGCAGGTGGGCCAGCGGGGGCGGCCTCCTCGGACTGATCTGCTCAATTTTCAACGCGGTGCCTCCTTCGTGTGCGCTTCGATGGTCCTGCGCATCTGGGCGATCTGTCGGTTCCAGTAGTCTCGTTCCTGCTTACTTTCCCGGCGGATGGCGCGCTCAAGGCGGTCCAGGACAGGTACCACCCAGAGCGGGTTGTAGGGCTGACGCTCCAGCGGGATGCGCACCGGCTCCTTCGGGGGGATCGCAGATCGGTTCCGCCCAGTCATGCGGCGCGTTGCACCTGGTGCAGTGGGTGCGGTCAGCCGACCAGATGTGATCCAGCGAGCCCTTGCGGCGTTCTTCCGGCAGCGGATGGACATAGAGCGCGCGCAGCCTGTGCCTCAGCTTCCGCGCGCGGTGCCAGCCACGCTCGTCGACCTCGATCCAGTATGGGGAGCCAGACGCGCACGCCTCCAGGCGCACTGGCCGCTGCTCCGCATACAGCTGATCCCGGATTGCCTGGAACCACTCACCAACCTGCTCGGCCGGTACCGTGCCGCCGGCGCGCGCTGTATCTCGCATGGCGCGCAATGTGTCGCCGACCACCGGCTCCCCTGCCTTCATGCTCGTGTTGCTGGTGCTCAAACATCCCCCTGCAGCAGCATCGATGGGTCGATCTGCCGCCTAGGAAAACTCCGACACGGGTGAGAACGTCCCGGGCTATATTCGCCGGAGGCACGGTCGAACGCCCACGCCCTTCATGAACGGGGCCTCGCTTCGAACGAAGGACCGCCGACGCGGTCCGGCCGCCGGTTCAGTACAGCGACCCCAGTCCACGGTACGGACGAACACCTCGCAAGGAGAAAGTGACATGCAACGAACTTTGGTTTTCCTGGCGCTGTTGAGCGGCGCGGCCGTCTCGCTCCCGGCCGCCGTCTCGGCCGCGCCGGCTAACGAACTTGCGCAAGCGCAGTCGCACCAGCAAAAACGCATACAAGCCCTGTCCCGGCGCGATCGCCAAGGCGCGTACGAGGCCTTGGTCGCGACGGGCGACGCGCGACCGCCGGCGCCATTGCGCGACGCCACCGGCCACGTCATCGACTTGAGCGTCGAGCAGCGGCAGGCCGCGACGCGCGAGGCCGCGATCGATCTGGCGGCGCTGGGCTTCACGGCCGCTGATGTATCGGCCTATCGCAAACGCGATGTGGATCTGTTCGAGCTCGTGCGCAGATTTTTCTCGGGCACGGCCTCGCCCGGCGAGCAAATGGCGATGGCCGACACGGTCGTGATCGCCACCGCCGGGCCGGCCGTGCAAGGGCGAACCCGTTTGGACGGTTTCCTGTCGGCGATTCCGCTGACCGTCGTCGACTCGTTGAAGGGTTCGCGCGCGCCGGGAGACACGGTGTACCTCGCGCGCAAATCCGGGCTCATGCCGGACGGCCTGCTGATGGAGGTGTCGTCCGAAGTCGCTCTCGTTCCCGGCAAGCGTTACCTGCTCGCGCTGTCGAAGAATCTCTACGAGCAGTGGACGGCCGAGGCGCGCAAGCAACCGGAGGCGGCGTTCAGCGCGCTGCCGTTTCTGATCTATGAAGTGTCCGACGGCGGCGCCCTGCTCGCCGGCCCGCAACCGGCGCGTTCGGGCGCGAACCCGAAGGACATCAAGACGGCCGAGCGGCAGCTCCGCACGTTCTCCCTGGACCAGCACTGAGGCAGAGCGTAGCCCAGATGCAATGCGGGCGCTGTCCTGCCTTTGCGCAGCGTGATCAAGCCTCGCTGCGAAGTTGAAGGGCAACCTATTCAGGCAAGAGTGGAAATCGAGGCTCGGTCGAACGGCATACTTGCCCCCCCCATGTCGTAGCAAGGAGCAGTAATTACATGATGTTTGTTGAATTGAAGCGCGTTGGCGCCATCCTTCTTGCCACCGTGGCTCTGGGAAGTACTTCGGTCCAGGCAGCCGAAAAAGCAGGCGCAACCCAGGGGAATGCAGGTACGCCGGCATCAGAACGAGCAGACGGCGTCAAATCACCAGAGCGCTGGTACTACCTGGGCAACAGTGCGTCATCCAAGACCTATATCGACAGGCAGCAGAAGCTGCGCCGTGAGGGTGACACGGTCACGCTGTCGATCCGCCAGGTGCTTGATACCGTACCCGACGATCTCAAGGTTCACCCGAGGACCCGATACATGGATATCCGATCGCGCTATGACTGCAAGAAGCACACCGTGGCCCATCTCTCGAGTCTGGAACTCAGCGCAGACAACGAGTATCTCGGGGGCGAACCCAGGCCGCTCGATCCTGTGCCGGTGCATCCGGGCACACTGAATGCCGCGGTGATGGACGTCGCCTGCTCGGCGGGCTGAGCCCGCGCCAGGCTTCAGCGTTGCGCGACAATCCGCTGCGCAACGCCGATCACTATCAGATCAACGCGCGCCATGAAGTCCGCACGATCATCATGGCGCGGACCAATCTGGCCTGCTTGATCACCGATGTAGCGTGGCCTACTTCGCGTCGGCACCCTTGGCCCGCGCCGCCTCATGATCTGCTGCTGCCTGCGCGGCAATCGCCGCTGCATTCGCGGCAGCATTGGCAGAACGCTCTGCTGCAGCACGCTCCGCATCGATCTGCGCCCGCCGCTGGTTGCCGAACTGGCGCTCCATTTCCATCGCAGCAACGAAGCTGTCGGGGTGCTTTGCGGCGCAGGCCTGCTGCACCAGCTGCACGGTGCGATCCGTCAGGCCGGGCTGGATGTTGCCCAGCAGGCAATCGGCATACGGCGCGGATGCGGCTGGGCCTGCGGCCAGCGCAGCGATGATCAGTGCATTCAACATGCGAACCTCCTTGTAAGTACCACGCGACTTTACATCGGTCCGGCCCAGGGATGGGCCGGTACTCGATGACGATGCAGTTACTCCGGCCGCACTTCCCGGCATACCAGTTCGGCCAGCCCACGGCACGCCATGAACAGGCCATCGACCACGCCTTCGTCCAGATGCCGATCGGGTGTGGCCATCAGCCGGCAGCGTTCGGCGGCGTGCAGCATTTCCGCCACGGTGAGCATGCCAACGGCTGCGCGTTCTACGCGGGCCATGGCCTGTTCGCGGCCCGGCGGCAGGGTGGTTTCCGGCCAGAGCAGGCCATCCGCGCCGTCGCCATCGCGGATGCGTTTGAGGCATCCCCAGAACGTGCTCAGGTCGGGCGTGGGATTGTCGCCATCATCGTTGCCGCTGTTGCTGGTGGGGTAGGGAGCATGGGGTGGACGTCGGTTCATCTCGATTTCCTCGGATCCAGGGCGGTAACGCCACCGCGCGGATGCGGGTGGCGGACGGTGCATGGCTGCAAGTCCGGATGACATCACGCTATTAACCGGCGGGTCCGAAAACCCCCACGCACCGCCCGCCATAAAGGCCGACGGATCACCCGCCGGCACCATTCGAGAACGGTGCCGACGGGCGAGCGTAAACAACAGCGTGAATGTCACTACGGGCTTGCAGGCCCGGTGCCACCCGTTGTCGGTGGCGCGGCATGTTGGTTACGCCCGCGCCTGGAATTCAATCGGACTTTTCCGAAAGACCTGCGAGGTCCACGCGCACAGGGAGAGTGTCGCAGGCGTGTCTGACGCTGCAAACGACAGCATGCGACGCATCTGCTGCACTGCTTGGTGGATCACGTTGGTAAATGTCGTGAATAGCACTGCGTGAGCCATCTGTTGTGAGGCGGCGCTTGTAAAGCTGGCTTCACTATTTCTTTGGATGGCGGCTGGGCGGGCGAGCCTGCGGCCTGATTTTTTGTGCGTATGCGACAGGGTCGAGGAGGGTTGTGCATGGGCCTCCCACTCGCGCAAAGAGCAGCCGAGCGTGGGCTCGGCTCTACAGAAGTCATCGCGTCGTCAGACCGTCCACGCATGGTATGGGTCAACAGACGTCATTGCGCGGTCAGGGCGTCCACGCATGGCGTGGATCGACGGAAGTCGTCGAGCGGTCAGGTCATCCACGCACGGCGTGGATCTACTTTTTGCGGGCAATCGCGACGATCGCGGCCACGATGCCGATGGGAATGAGGATGACCGCCAGAACGATGATCCAATGCCAGATGCTGAATGCGCCCATGTACCAACTCCTTGTAGGGGGGCCATGCAGGGTAGCACCCGTGCGCGCGGTCATTCCCCGATGCAGTTCAAGCATCACGCAGCGCCAACGCACGCGACATGGCGCTATGCTCGGCTTCTTTCCCAGGATGGGTCGCTCCATGCGCTTGATCGTGCTGTCGCTGTTGTTGTCCGCCGTCTCCGCCACACCGCTGATGGCTGCCGAACCGGCGCCGAACACGCAGGCTGCACCCGCCAGCCCGCTGGTGATCGGCGAGACCTTCACCATCGAATCAAAAGCGCTGGGCGAAACCCGCCGCATCAACGTGTACCGCCCGCAACCCTGGGGCCTGGACCCGAAGATGCCGCTGCCGGTGCTGTACATGCCCGACGGTGGCATCGGCGAGGACTTCCTGCACGTGGCCGGTCTGGTGCAGGTGCTGAGCGGCAACGACAGCATGCGTCCGTTCCTGCTGGTTGGCATCGAGAACACCGAGCGCCGCCGCGACATGACCGGCCCCAGCGGCGACCCGGAGGATCAGAAGATCGCACCGCGCATCGGTGGTTCGGCCGCCTATCGCGCCTTCCTGCGTGACGAACTGATGCCGCAGGTGCGACAGCGCTACCCGACCACCGACGAGCGCGCGTTGATCGGCGAATCGCTGGCGGGCCTGTTCGTGGTCGAAACCCTGCTGCAGGAACCGACGCTGTTCAACAGCTATATCGCGCTGGACCCGAGCCTGTGGTGGAACAAGGGCGCGCTGCTGGCCTCGGCACCGAAGCTGCTGCCGGCAGTGGCCAAGGCCAGGCCGCGCGTGTTCCTGGCCAGCAGCGGACAGCCGGAGTTGGCGCAGACCACGCAGCAACTGAGCGAGCTGCTGCAAGGCGCGTCGCCGTCGCTGCAGGTTGACTACCAGCCGTTCCCGCAGGAAACCCACGGCACGGTCTACCACCCGGCGGCGCTGCAGGCGCTGCGCACGCTGTTCCCGGCCCACCCGCCGGCCCAGCCTTGATAGCGCCGACGACCACAGGAGAATCGCGGATGAAGCACGGACGTGGATGGAGTGCGGTGATGTGCCTGGCACTGGCCGGGTGCGCGATGTCGGTGGCACCACCGGCGGCGCAGGACACGCCGAAGCAGGGCACGGCAACAGCCACCGCCACGCCGGGCGTGGTGCTGCCCGATACCGAAGCGCTGCGCGTTCACGACCCGGTCGGCCGCGATTACCCGATCTGGGTTGCCTTGCCGGCCGACTATGCGGCCCATCCAGAGAAGCGCTATCTGGTGCTGTACGTGACCGACGCGCTGTACAGCTTTCCGCTGGTGCGCAGCGTGCGTAACCTGGTGGGCCAGCAGGGCGTCAACATCGAGAACTTCATCCTGGTCGGCCTGCCGCCGCAGGAAGGGCTGACCTCCAAGCAGAGCCGTTCGCGCGATTACACGCCCAGCAATCCCGTGCGGAAGCCTGATGGCTACTACAGTGATGACGTCACCTACGGCGGGGCCGCGCATTACCGCGACTTCCTGGCCGCAGAGGTGCTGCCGATGATCGATGCGCGTTACCGCACCGATCCGGCACGACGAGCGTTCGCAGGCCATTCCTATGGCGCACTGTTTGGCGCCTACGTGCTGACCACCCAGCCGGACCTGTTCAGTACCTACATCCTGTCCAGCCCTTCGCTGTGGTTCGACCAGCTGTTGCTGCCGCGCATGCAGGACAGTGCCGTCATTCCGGCACAGCCGACCCGCGTGCTGTTGTCGGTGGGCAGCTACGAAACCGTCAAGCCGGGGCCGCGCTATTCAACCGGCAACGACATGCTGCGGCAGTCCGCGGACTTCACTGCGCAGCTGCAGCGCAGTGGCCGCAAGCTGCAGGTGGATAACGTGGTGATCGAGGGTGAGGACCATCTGACGGTCTACCCGCGGGTGATCACCCGCGCGTTGCTGGAGGTGATGCCGGGTGAGGGGCCGTACACCGGTGGTTGATTGCAGGTTTCATCCACGCATGGCGTGGATCTACTGGGCAATGAGGTAGATCCACGCCACGCGTGGATGACTGTTTCAGGCCGCCTGCGCGTCCGGGCCGGTCAGCACGCCGGCATCGGCGTGGCGGAAGCACAGCCGGATGGCATCCAGCAGCTCGCTCATGTTGTACGGCTTGGGCAGGAAGTGGATGCCATCACGCAGCTGAGGCAGCACCGCGTGCTGGTCCATGCCTGAGGTGACCAGGATCGGCAGCTGCGGGTACAGGCCGCGCACGTGGTTGGCGGCATCGATGCCGCTGACCCGGCCCAGGTTGACGTCGGTGAACAGCAGGTCGAAGCGCTCACCGGCGGCGAGCAGGCCCAGCGCGGCTTCGGCCGAGCTCACGCCCACCACGTGGCAGGCCTGGCTCTCCAGCGCCATGCGGCTCAGCTCGCGGGTTTCCTCGGCGTCCTCGATCAGCAGGACGCGGGGCTCAACGTGGCGCTTGGACAGCAACATGACGCGACAACTCCGGACAACAAAGGTGAAAAGGCGCGCAAGTATGCTCGACCGTGGGGTGATACCCGCGTGCAGGGTGGGCTAAGGCGGCGTTACAGCACGCTTTCGGCGCACATGCAGGCCTAATACGACAACGGCGAGCAGCGCTGTGCCGATGCGGAGGGTGGTGGCCTGCCAGCCCAGGGCGACTGCATCGTCGAGGCTGAACACGTTCCAGGCCAGGTTCATCGACACATGCAGGGCCAGGCCGCCCCACAGGGTGTCGCCGTCCAGATGGTCGAGCCAGGCGAAGATGAACCCGCCCAGGGCGATGACCGCGCCGACGAACAGGGCCACGCCGCCGCCCTCGAAGCCGCCGAAGCCCAGCCAGTGCACCATGCCGAACAGCAGCGCCTGCGGCAGCGCCAGCAGGGGCCACGGGCCGCGCACGATCTTCACCAGCAGCACGAAGCCGAGGCCACGGAACAGCACTTCCTCGGCCAAGGGGAACAGGACGGCCAGCATGCTGGCGTCCAGCGTGGTCAGTGCGGTGTTGGGCGACCCCAGCATGGCCAGGCCCAGCCAGCACGGCAGGCTGGCCAGCAGCACCCAGGCCGGTCCGCTGGCGCCGTTCCAGCGCAGGCCGAGGCTGGCGGCCAGACCCACGCCGCGGGGGCGCAGCAAGGCGGCAAGCAGCACTGCCACCAGTACGGCCAAGGCGTTATCGAGCAGGCTGCCGCCGTAGGGCATGGGCAACGCCGGGATGGGCAGGCCGACGGCGGCGCTGAGGTCACGCAGGTTCAGGCCGAGGCCGACGCCGAGCAGCACCAGCAGCAGGCGCACGGCGGTGGGCAGGCGGGACGTCCGGAGCATGCGCGCAGTCCGTGCGGGATGAAGCCGCAGTGTGTGCGGCCGGCCGTGTGCGGGCACGCGCCGTTAGTCCCTGTGCCATCGGTCATGTTGCCGGACAGTCATCGACGTACAGGTACAGTCGAAGGCTGACCAACAGGAGCGACGCCGATGCAGTGCCCCGTGTGTACCACCCAGACCCTGCAGATGGCCGAGCGCCATGGCATCGAGATCGACTACTGCCCGGGCTGCCGCGGCGTGTGGCTGGACCGCGGTGAACTGGACAAGATCATCGAGCGCGCGGGGGCTGCCGTGCCGCCGCCGGCACCGGTGCAGGCCGCACCGCAGGTGGCGCCGCCGCCGGTGATGCATCGCGATACCCGTCATCTTGGCCAGCGCCAGGATGAACACCGTGGGCAGTACGGGCAGGGTTACAAGAAAAAGAAGAAGGAAAGCTTCCTGTCGGAGCTGTTCGACTTCTAACGCTGTTTGTAGAGTCGAGCCATGCTCGACTGGCTGTTGCCGGCAGCAGTCGAGCATGGCTCGACTCTACAGAACGGCAAGAGCCAGTCGAGCAAGCTCGACTCTACGGGGCTACGGTCGGCGCAGGATGAACTCGCGGTCGCGCGTGCTGCCGACGATGAAATCGTACTCGCCGGCCTTTTCGCAGCCATAACGCGCGTAGAAGCGCTGTGCCGCGAAGTTCTCCTCCCACACGCCCACCCACAGGGTGCGGCGCTGTGGCTGGTCCAGCCAGGCGATGAACGCGTCCATCAGTCGTGCGCCATGCCCGCCGTTCTGGTGCGCGGCCAGGATGTACAGCCGCTTCAGTTCGATGTCGCCTTCGCGTGCCTCGGCATGCGGCAGGGTGTTGGCACCGGCGGCCAGATAGCCCACCACTTCCGCGCCATCCAGCAGCAGCCAGACCGCGCTGCGCTCGTCGGACAGTTCCTCGCGCTGCGGCACGATGCCGTAGTGCTCCTGCAGGAACACGTCCAGCTCCTGCGGCGGATACGAGTCGCCCCAGGTTTCGGTGTAGGTGGCGATGGCGATGGCCGAAAGCGCTTCGGCGTCGGCCAGGGTGGCGCGGCGGATCTGCAGGGGCATGGCAATGTGCGGAATGGAACGCGGCGCAGTGTAGCGGGCCCCGGCGATTGCCGGGGCCCTGTCGTGCTTCAGAACCACATGCGGACACCGGCCACCCAGCGCGTATCGCGCGCGTGGTCACCGGCAGCGTCGGCGGCATCGCCGAAACTGCGCTCGTGGCTGATGCCGATGTACGGCGCGAAGCGGCGGCTGAACTCGTAGCGCAGGCGCAGGCCGGTCTCGACCTTGTTCAGGCCGCGGCCGATGCCGTATTCCGGTTCGTCCTTGGCCGCCAGCGTGGCTTCCACCACCGGCTGCAGGATCAGCCGATTGGTCAGCAGCACCTCGTATTCCACTTCGGCCTTGGCCAGCACCTGCCCGCCGGCCCCGAAATAGAGCGTGGCCGAGCTTTCGAACTTGTACGGTGCCAGGCCCTGGATGCCGAGGGCGGCCCAGGTGCGCGAATCGGCGGGGCGGAAATCCTGGCGCACACCGACCAGCACGTCCCACCACGGCGACACGCTGCGGCCGTACAGCGCTTCCAGCGAGGAGGACTCGGTGCGGCTGCCACTGCGCTCGCCATCGCTGCGCAGCCACAGGCGGTTGATGTTGCCGCCGATCCAGCCGGTGGCTTCCCAGGCCTGGCCATTTCCGTTCCGGCCATCCCAGTGTTCCAGGCGATCGATCAGCAGCAGGCTGTTGATCTCCGGCGCGTGCTGCATGGCGCCGTGGTCGATGGGCGGGAAGGCGGCGGCGCGGTCGGCGTCGGTGGGCACCGGGATGGGTTCGCGCGGTTCACTCGGCGCGGGCAGGGGCATCTCGTGGCCCATTGCCGAATGGTCCATCGTGGAATGATCCATCTGCGAGTGATCCATCGCGCCGTGGTTCATGCTCGAATGATCCATCTTCGAGTGGTCCATCTTCGAATGGTCGACCGGCGCCTTTGCGGGCGCGGCCATGTCATGGCCGGCATGCGCGTCATGCGACTGCGCGAACGCGGGCAGGGCAGTGGCCAGGCCCAGGGCCAGCAGGCTGCGGGAGAGGTGACGGCTCATTCTTCGATCCTCACTTCGCGCATCATCCCCGCTTCCATGTGGTACAGCAGATGGCAGTGGTAGGCCCAGCGGCCGAGCGCATCGGCGCGCACGCGGTAGCTGCGGCGGGTGCCCGGCGGCATGTCCACGGTGTGCTTGCGCACCTGGAATTCGCCCTGTGCGTTTTCCACGTCGCTCCACACGCCGTGCAGGTGGATCGGGTGCTGCATCATGGTGTCGTTGACCAGCACGATGCGCATGCGCTCGCCGTAGTTCAGCCGCAGCGGTTCGGCGCTGGCGAAGGGGATGCCGTCGAACGACCAGGCGAACTTCTCCATGTGCCCGGTCAGGTGCAGCTCGATCTCGCGGCTGGGTTCGCGGCCATCGGGATCTTCGAACAGGCTGTGCATGGCGCCGTAGGTCAGCACCTGTCGCCCGTTGTCGCGCAGGCCGATGCCGGGGTCATCCAGCTTCGGTTCGCTGGCCGAGCTCTGCATGTCCACCAGCGGGTTGTTGCGTTCGCTGGCGGGGTGCTTGGGTGCCTTGCTGGCGGATGCATCGCCGTGAGCGCCATGGCCCATGCTGGCACCGCAGCCGCCTTCCATGCTCTTCATCGCGGCCATGTCGTGGCCAGCGTGGCCGCCCATATCGTGGCCGCCCATGTCATGGCCCATGTCGCTCATCGTCAGCAGCGGGCGCGGATCGCGCTGCGGTACCGGTGCCTGCAGGCCATGGCGCACGGCCAGGGTGCCGGCGGCGAAGCCGGTGCGTCCCATGTCCTGGCAGAAAATGGTGAAGGCATCCTGGCCGGTCGGTTCCACCAGCACGTCATAGGTCTCGGCCGGGGCGATGCGGAACTCATCGATGCTGACCGGATGGATGTACTGGCCGTCGGCGGCGACCACGGTCATCTTCAGGCCGGGAATGCGCACGTCGAAGTAGGTCATCGAGGCGCCGTTGATGAAGCGCAGCAGCACCTTCTCGCCGCTGCGGAACAAGCCGGTCCAGTTGCCGGCCGGGGCCGTGCCGTTCATCAGGTAGGTGTAGGTGTGGGCGTTGACGTCGGAGATATCGGTGGGCGTCATCCGCATCCGGCCCCACATGCCACGGTCGGCCACGGCGGCCGACCAGCCATCGCGGCGCACGTCGCGCACGAAGTCGGGCAGGGTGCGCTTGTAGTAGTTGTCGTGCTCGGCGAGCTTCTTCATGCGCCGGAACAGCGCGCCCGGGTCCATGTCCGTCCAGTCCGAGAGCAGGATCACGTGCTCGCGGTCGTGGTGGTACGGCGCCGGTTCGGCCGGGTCGATGATGAGCGCGCCGTACAGGCCGGCCTGCTCCTGGAACATCGAATGGCTGTGGTACCAGTAGGTGCCCGACTGCTTCAGCTGGAAGTGGTAGTGGTAGGTCTCGCCGGGGCCGATGCCGTTGAAGCTGAGCCCGGGCACGCCGTCCATGTTGGCCGGCAGCAGGATGCCGTGCCAGTGGATGGAGGTGGGGTGGCGCTCGAGCGTGTTGCGCACGAACAGGTCCACGGTCTGGCCTTCGCGCCAGCGCAGGATGGGCGCGGGAAGCGAGCCGTTGACGGTGATCGCCGGGCGGGTGCGGCCGGTGAAGTTGGCCAGCGACTCGCCGATGGCCAGTTCGACGCGGGTATCGGTGAGCACGGCCGGTGCGCCGGCCAGGCGCGGGGTAGCGCTGGCTGCGGCAAGCGCGCGCTGCGGCACACCGATGGCGGTGGCGCCGGCGACGACGCCGCCAGCGGCCAGGCCCTGTACGAACAGGCGACGCGACGGCATGGGCAGGCCGCCCGGGCCGGGGGGAATGCGGGTATTCATGGGTGACTCCAGACACGGGAAGGCGCCGGCAGGTGGCCGGCAGCGGTACGCGTGGAATCAGCCGATGGGAGGGCGTGAGATGGGCGGCAGAGGCGGTGCCGGGCGGCCAGCACCGGGCATCGGCTGCGGGGCCAGCGACAGCGCCGGGCCGGCCAGGAACGGCTGCGGCTGCACGGCC
This sequence comes from Stenotrophomonas sp. S41, assembly GCF_016624625.1. Taxonomy (NCBI): domain Bacteria; kingdom Pseudomonadati; phylum Pseudomonadota; class Gammaproteobacteria; order Lysobacterales; family Lysobacteraceae; genus Stenotrophomonas; species Stenotrophomonas sp. S41. The sequence goes on from NZ_JACVTV010000004.1 coordinate 103,362, forward strand.
AGCAGCGGGTGCTGGGCGCAGCTGCGCACGCAGTCCTTGATCTGGCAGTGGGCGTCGTGGGCCGGGGCTTGAGCCTGCGGGGCGGGCTCGGCCTTCATGCCGGCGTGGTGGTGGCAATCGCCCTCGGCCGCCTCGGCGGTGGCCATGGCGTGCGCCATCCGGCCCATCTGCTCGTGCCCGCTGGCCATGGCCGCGTTCAACCCGTTGAGCAACAGGCTGAGCATGAGCACGACGCGGAGCAGGGTCGAGGCGAGGGACATGGGCGTCAATTTAGCGGCAAGCGGCGCGGGATGCACTTCCGCCTGAATGGATGGTTCAAGGTTGGAGCGGTACGAGGGACGATTTCGTAGAGTCGGGGGGGGGGGGGGGGGGGGGGGGGGGGGGGGCGGGCCGGCGGGGGGGGGGGGGGGGGGCGGCGGGG
>NZ_JACVTV010000050.1:0-27739 GCF_016624625.1 Stenotrophomonas sp. S41
GAAGGTGGCCGTACCGTCGGCGCCGGTGTGGTCTCCACCATCATCGAGTAATCTGCTACCCTCTGCGCCCCGATGTTGCCTGGGTAGGGCATCGGGGCGTATCAAACGGGAAAGTAGGCACAGGATGTGCCTTGTGTTCCCCGGACCAGGAAGGGTCAATGCCATTCAGGCGGCGTCAACAGGAAACTGTTGACAGCTGCCTTGCGTGCCATTATGCTTCGTCGTCTGGGCAGGCCTGTTTCTAGGTCTGCCTACGTTTTTGAGGTCTACGGATTGACCTTGTCGGCCTGCAGGAGTGCGGGCCGTCCGTATTCAGGGATTTCATGGGACAAAGCAACCCAGAGGCTTTGTCTGTCGCTCTTTTAACGAAGGAACCTACCGCCATGGCGGACCAAAAGATCCGGATCCGGCTGAAAGCGTTCGATCATCGTCTGATCGACCGTTCGGCCAGCGAGATCGTTGAGACGGCCAAGCGGACCGGCGCGCAAGTGCGTGGCCCGATCCCGCTGCCGACCAAGATCGAGCGTTACACCATCCTCGTCTCCCCGCACGTCGACAAGGACGCGCGTGACCAGTACGAGACCCGCACGCACAAGCGCGTGCTCGATATCGTTGACCCGAATGACAAGACCGTGGACGCGCTGATGAAGCTCGAACTGGCTGCCGGCGTCGACGTTCAGATCAAGCTGACCTGAGGACTACGACCATGACGAAGAAGTATTCGTTGGGCTTCGTGGGCCGCAAGGCTGGCATGAGCCGCGTGTTCACCGAAGATGGCCGCTCCATCCCGGTGACCCTGATCGAAGCAACCCCCAACCGCATCGCGCAGATCAAGACCGTCGAAACCGACGGCTACAGCGCCGTGCAGGTGACCGTCGGCGCTCGTCGCGCTGCCCTGGTCAACAAGCCGGAAGCCGGCCACTTCGCCAAGGCGAAGGTGGAAGCGGGTCGTGGCCTGTGGGAATTCCGCGTTGAAGACGCGCAGCTCGGCGATTTCGCCGTCGGCGGCGAAGTCAAGGCGGACATCTTTGAAGTCGGCCAGATCGTCGACGTCCAGGGTGTCACCAAGGGTAAGGGCTTCCAGGGCACCATCAAGCGCTACAACTTCCGTATGGGTGACGCTACCCACGGTAACTCGCTGTCGCATCGCGCGCCGGGTTCGCTGGGTCAGCGCCAGACGCCGGGTCGCGTGTTCCCGGGCAAGAAGATGTCCGGTCACATGGGCTCCGTGCAGCAGAGCACCCAGAACCTGGAAGTTGTCAAGGTCGACGTCGAACGCGGTCTGATCGCGGTTCGCGGCGCCGTTCCGGGCGCGGCGGGTGGCGACGTGATCGTCCGTCCGGCGAGCAAGGCATAAGGAGAGATGACGATGGAACTCGTTATCACGGGTAGCAACAACAAGGTCTCGGTCTCCGACGCCGTGTTCGGTCGCGATTTCAGCGAAGATCTGGTCCACCAGGTCGTCGTTGCTTACCGCAACGCCGGTCGCGCCGGCACCAAGGCGCAGAAGACTCGCTCCGAAGTGGCAGGTACCACCAAGAAGTCGAAGAAGCAGAAGGGCGGCGGCGCGCGTCATGGCGCACTGACGGCTCCGATCTTCGTCGGCGGCGGTGTCACCTTCGCGGCAAAGCCGCGCAGCTTCGAGCAGAAGGTCAATCGTAAGCAGTACCGTGCCGCCATGTGCGCGATCCTGTCCGAGCTGAACCGTCAGGGCCGTCTGACCATCGTGGAGTCCTTCGATGTCGAAGTGACCAACACGAAGGGTCTGATCGCCAAGCTGGCCGGCCTGGAAGTGGGCAAGCGCCCGCTGATCGTCACTGAAGAAGCCTCCGAGCACCTGTACCTGTCCGCTCGCAATCTGCCGTACGTGCAGGTGCGTGACGTCCAGGGTCTGGACCCGGTGTCGCTGGTCGGTGCCGACACGGTCGTCATCACCGCTGATGCGGTCAAGAAGGTCGAGGAGTGGCTGGCATGAACAGCAACGAAAAAATCTTCAGCGTGCTGCGTGCCCCGCGTGTCTCCGAAAAGACCGCTCGCATTCAGGAACTTTCCAACCAGTATGCCTTCGAAGTTTCGAACGAAGCCACCAAAGCCGATGTAAAGGCCGCGGTTGAGCAGCTGTTCGGCGTCAAGGTCGAGGCTGTCAACGTGGTCAACGTCAAGGGCAAGAACAAGTCCTTCCGTAACCGTGCTGGCCGCCGCGGCGATTGGCGTAAGGCGTACGTTCGCCTGGCCGACGGCCAGTCGATCGATGTAACGGCCAAGGCCTGAGGTACATCCCATGCCATTGATGAAATTCAAGCCCACTTCCCCCGGCCGCCGTTCGGCCGTGCGCGTGGTTACCCCCGACCTGCACAAGGGTGCTCCGCACGCCGCACTGGTCGAGTCGCAGAGCCGCTCGGGTGGTCGTAACCACCATGGCCGCATCACCGTGCGTCACGTCGGTGGTGGTGCCAAGCAGCACTACCGCATCATCGACTTCAAGCGCAACAAGCTGGGCATCCCGGCGCGCGTGGAACGCATCGAATACGATCCGAACCGCACCGCCCACATCGCCCTGCTGTGCTACGTCGACGGCGAGCGTCGTTACATCATCGCCCCGAAGGGCCTGAAGGCTGGTGATCAGGTGATCGCTGGTTCGGACGCCCCGATCAAGGCGGGTAACACCCTGCCGCTGCGCAACATCCCGGTCGGTACCACCATCCACTGCATCGAACTGAAGCCCGGCAAGGGCGCTCAGATCGCCCGCGCCGCTGGTGCGGCCGTGCAGCTGGTTGCCCGCGAAGGCATCTACGCCACCCTGCGCCTGCGCTCGGGTGAAATGCGCAAGGTTCCGGTCGAGTGCTGCGCCACCATCGGCGAAGTCGGCAACGACGAGCACAGCCTGGAAAAGCTGGGCAAGGCCGGTGCCAAGCGTTGGCGCGGCGTCCGCCCGACCGTTCGTGGTGCTGCCATGAACCCGGTTGACCACCCGCACGGTGGTGGTGAGGCCAAGGCCGGCCAGGGTAATCCGCATCCGGTCACCCCGTGGGGTGTCCCGACCAAGGGTTACAAGACGCGCCATAACAAGCGCACTCAGCAGTTCATCGTCCGCGATCGTAGGGGCTAATCGACCATGGCACGTTCACTCAAGAAGGGCCCGTTTGTCGATCACCACCTGGTTGCTAAGGTGGCTGCCGCTGCGGGTAGCAAGCGTCCGGTCAAGACCTGGTCGCGTCGTTCGATGATCCTGCCTGACATGGTAGGCGTCACCATTGCCGTGCATAACGGCAAGAACCACATCCCGGTTCTCGTCAACGAGAACATGGTCGGCCACAAGCTCGGCGAATTTGCCATCACCCGGACCTTCAAGGGTCACGGTGGTGACAAGAAGTCGGGTAAGTAAGGAGAGATGACAATGGAAGCGAAAGCCATCCTGCGCACTGCGCGCATCTCCCCGCAGAAGGCTCGTCTGGTCGCTGACCAGGTGCGCGGTCTGCCGGCCGAACGTGCGGTCAACCTGCTGAAGTTCTCGGACAAGAAGGCTGCCCACCTGATCAAGAAGGTGGTGGAGTCGGCTATTGCAAATGCCGAGAACAACCAGGGCGCCGACGTCGACGAGCTGAAGGTTCAGACCATCATGGTTGATGAAGGTCCGACCCTGAAGCGTTTCATGGCGCGGGCGAAAGGCCGCGGTACCCGCATCCTCAAGCGCACCAGCCACATCACTGTGGTTGTGGGCGCCGCCAAGTAAGCGGATAAGGAAAAGACCATGGGTCATAAAGTTCATCCGATTGGTATCCGCCTCGGCATTTCCAAGGACTGGAACTCCAAGTGGTACGCCAACAAGGCCGAGTTCGCTGGTTACCTGGCAGCCGACCTGAAAGTGCGCGAAATGCTGCGCAAGAAGCTGGCTCAGGCCGGCATCAGCAAGATCCTGATCGAGCGTCCGGCCAAGACCGCTCGCGTGACGATCCACACCGCCCGTCCGGGCGTGGTGATCGGCAAGCGCGGTGAGGACATCGAGAAGCTGCGCAAGGAAGTGAGCGAGATGATGGGCGTCCCGGCGCACATCAACGTCACCGAAGTGCGCAAGCCGGAACTGGACGCTCAGCTCGTTGCCGAGTCGATCGCCCAGCAGCTGGAGCGCCGCATCATGTTCCGCCGTGCCATGAAGCGCTCGGTTGGCAACGCGATGCGCCTGGGTGCCCTGGGCATCAAGGTCAACGTGGGTGGCCGCCTCAACGGTGCAGAAATCGCCCGTTCGGAGTGGTACCGCGAAGGCCGCGTGCCGCTGCACACCCTGCGTGCCGACATCGACTATGGCTTCGCTGAAGCCAAGACGACCTACGGCATCATCGGCATCAAGGTCTGGATCTACAAGGGCGAGGTCTTCGATTTCTCCCAGGTTGGCCAGGAAAAGCAGGACGACACCCCGTCGCGCAACGATCGTCACGATCGCGGTGACCGCGGTGACCGTCAGCGCCCGGCTCGTGAAGCGAGGTAACGACAATGTTGCAACCCAAGCGAACCAAGTACCGCAAGGTGCACAAGGGCCGTAACGACGGCCTGAGCTGGAGCGCCAACGCTGTCAGCTTCGGCGAATACGGCCTCAAGGCAACCGCCCACGGTCAGCTGACCGCGCGTCAGATCGAAGCGGCCCGCCGCTCGATCAGCCGCTACGTGAAGCGCGGCGGCAAGATGTGGATCCGTGTGTTCCCCGACAAGCCCATCACCAAGAAGCCCATCGAAGTTCGAATGGGTTCGGGTAAGGGCAACGTGGAATACTGGGTGGCCCAGATCCAGCCCGGCCGCATGATCTATGAAATCGAGGGTGTCTCGGAGGAAGTGGCACGCGAGGCGTTCCGCCTGGCCGCCGCCAAGCTCTCGGTCACCACCACTTTCGTGACCCGGACGGTGCGCTGATGGAACTGAAAACTCTCCGTGAAAAGTCGGCTGACGAACTGAAGGCCCACCTGATCGACCTGCGTAAGGAACAGTTCTCTGTCCGTATGCAGCAGGTCACCGGCCAGCTGCCGAAGACTCACGATATCCGCCGCGTCCGTCGCGAGATTGCTCGCGTCAAGACGCTGCTCGGCAGCAAGAAGTAAGGACGGCCGCTATGAGCGACAATATCGAAAACAAGGCGCTGCGCACGGTCGAAGGCCGTGTCGTCAGCAACAAGATGGACAAGACGGTTACCGTCCTGGTTGAGCGTCAGGTCAAGCACGCGCTGTACGGCAAGTACATCAAGCGCTCGACGAAGCTGCACGCCCACGATGCCGACAACGCCTGCAAGGAAGGCGATGTCGTCCGCGTGACCGAGATTGCTCCGATGTCCAAGACCAAGAACTGGCGCGTGGTGGAAGTCATCACGCGCGCGGCTGAATAAGGAGCTGAATCATGATCCAGATGCAGAGCTACCTTGACGTCGCGGACAATTCGGGTGCCAAGCAGGTGATGTGCTTCAAGGTGCTGGGTGGTTCCAAGCGCCGTTACGCCGGCATCGGCGACATCATCAAGGTCACCGTGAAGGATGCGATTCCGCGCGGCAAGGTCAAGAAGGGTGAAGTGTATGACGCCGTCGTGGTGCGTACCCGCAAGGGTGTGCGTCGCGCCGACGGTTCGCTGATCCGCTTCGACGGCAACGCTGCCGTCCTGCTGAACAACAAGCAGGAGCCGATCGGCACCCGTATCTTCGGGCCGGTGACTCGTGAACTTCGCTCTGAGAAGTTCATGAAGATCGTCTCGCTCGCTCCCGAAGTGCTGTGAGCGACAGGAGATAATCATGGCTAACCGTATCAAGAAGGGCGACCAGGTTGTCGTCAACGCCGGCAAGGACAAGGGCAAGCAGGGCGAAGTCGTCCGCGTCGACGGCGACCGTGTGGTCGTCGGCAACGTGAACATCGTCAAGCGCCACACCAAGCCGAACCCGCAGGCAGGTGTTGCCGGCGGCGTGGTCGAGCGCGAAGCTTCGATCCATATCTCCAACGTGAATGTGCTGAACCCGGCTTCGGGCAAGGGCGAACGCGTTGGCTTCAAGGTGCTGGAGGATGGACGCAAACTGCGTGTGTTCCGCTCCAGCGGTGAGGCGCTCGACGCCTGAGGAATGAGAAGATGAGTTCCCGTCTCGAAAAGTTCTACAAGGAAGAAGTGGTACCGGCGCTGATGAAGCAGTTCGGTTACACCAATCCGATGGAAGTGCCGAAGCTTGTCAAGGTCACCCTGAACATGGGTGTCGGCGAAGCGGCCACCAACAAGAAGATCCTGGAAAACGCCGTCGGCGACATGACCAAGATTTCCGGCCAGAAGCCGGTTGTCACCAAGTCGCGTGTGTCGGTTGCGTCGTTCAAGATCCGTGATGGTTGGCCGATCGGCTGCAAGACCACGCTGCGTCGCCACAAGATGTACGAGTTCCTGGATCGCCTGATCAACATCTCGCTGCCGCGCGTGCGCGACTTCCGTGGTGTGTCCGGTCGTTCCTTCGACGGTCGCGGCAACTTCAACATGGGTGTGAAGGAACAGATCATCTTCCCGGAAATCGACTTCGACGCTGTCGACGCGATCCGCGGCATGGATATCGCCATCACCACCACTGCGAAGACCGATGCGGAAGCGAAGGCGCTGCTGGCAGCGTTCAAGTTCCCGTTCCGTAACTGATCCGTCGAGGAATCCGAAATGGCAAAGACCTCCATGGTCAACCGCGACATCAAGCGGGAAAAGCTGGCAAAGAAGTACGCTGAAAAGCGTGCGGCTCTGAAGAAGATCGTGTCCTCCGTGGACGCGACCTACGAAGAGAAGATCGACGCCGCAACCAAGCTGGCCAAGCTGCCGCGCGATTCGTCGCCGAGCCGCCACCGCAACCGTTGCGAACTGTCGGGTCGTCCGCGTGGCGTCTACAGCAAGTTCGGCCTGGGCCGTAACAAGCTGCGCGAAGCCACCATGCGTGGCGACGTCCCGGGTCTGCGCAAGGCCAGCTGGTAATCCCAGCCGGCCCTGTGATCAGGAGCCCCTCCGGGGGTTCCTGAACCGGGCAGGGGAGGCATTCAGCTTCCCCGACGCAAAAAAACCAGGGAGCCCGGCGCAAGCCGGGCTCTTTTGGCGTATACTCCCGCGTCTTGCTCTGTGCAAACGGGGTAGCAGGGCAGGCCGATGGCCTGCCGCAACAAGGGACCTGGCCCGTTTCCAGGAGACAACAGATTTTCGCGAAAGCGGATATCGGTGCACTCAAAGGTACTCATATGAGCATGACTGATCCCATCGCCGACCTGCTGGTCCGCATCAAGAATGCGGCCGCGGTTGGCAAGCAGACGGTGAAAGCCCCGTCGTCCAAGATCAAGGTTGCGATCGCCCAGGTCCTGAAGGACGAGGGTTACATCACCGACCTGCGCGTGACCCAGCTGGAAAACAACAAGTCCGAGCTGGAAATCGTGCTGAAGTATTTCGAAGGCAAGCCGGTCATCGCGACCCTGAAGCGCTTCTCGCGTTCGGGCCTGCGCCAGTACCGCGGCAAGAGCGAGCTGCCGAAGGTCATGAACGGCCTGGGCATCTCCATCATTTCCACCTCCAAGGGCATCATGACTGATGCGCAGGCGCGCCAGCTGGGCGTCGGCGGCGAAGTCCTGTGCTTCGTGGCCTAAGGCGAAAGGAGTAATATTATGTCCCGCGTAGCCAAGAAGCCCGTCACCCTGGGTAAGACTGAACTGAACGTCCAGGCCGATTCCGTCACCGTCAAGGGCCCGAAGGGCACCCTGTCGCTGCCGAAGCCGGCTGGCATTGCCATCAACGTCGACAACGGCGTTGCTACCCTGAGCACCGAGAACGCTGACCTGGTCCCGCTGACCGGCACCGTCCGCGCCATCCTGGCCAACATGGTCAAGGGTGTTTCCGAAGGCTTCGAGCGCAAGCTGGAGCTGGTCGGCGTGGGTTACCGTGCTGCCATGCAGGGCAAGGACCTGAGCCTGTCGCTCGGTTACTCGCACCCGATCGTGTTCGTGGCGCCGGAAGGCATCACCATCACCACCCCGACCCAGACCGAAATTCTGGTGCAGGGCGCTGACAAGCAGGTCGTCGGTGAAGTCGCCGCCAAGATCCGTGCGTTCCGCAAGCCGGAACCGTACAAGGGCAAGGGCGTGAAGTACTCCGACGAAGTCATCATCCGTAAGGAAGCCAAGAAGGCCTAATTAGGCTCTTCCGCTTTCAAGGGAAAAAAATCATGAACAAGAACATCGCCCGCCTGCGTCGCGCCAAGTCGACCCGCGCCCACATCCGTGAGCTCGGCGTCGCCCGCCTGTCGGTGCTGCGCACCGGCCAGCACCTGTACGCCCAGGTCTTCACCGCCGACGGTTCCAAGGTGCTGGCTGCCGCCAACACCACCCAGACCGACGTCATGGAAGGCCTGAAGAACGGCAAGAACGCCGATGCCGCCGCCAAGGTCGGCCGTATCGTCGCTGAGCGCGCCAAGGCCGCCGGCGTCGAGAAGGTTGCCTTCGATCGTTCGGGCTACCGCTACCACGGCCGCATCAAGGCCCTGGCAGAAGCCGCCCGCGAAGCCGGCCTGCAGTTCTAAGGGATAAGGGCAGGGGACTTTGGGTCCCCTGTCCGCCTGCTCGCCCGCCTGAGTGAGGCGGGGCGGCGCCGCTCTTCTGCAGCGGCCCACCGCACCAACGCGGTACTCCACAACCATAAGCGGCCTCGAGCCGTACATACCCAAACTACCAAGGAATCAAGATGGCAGAAGAACGTCAGCAGCGGGGTCGCGATCGCGACCGTAACCGCGAAGAGAAAGTCGACGACGGCATGATCGAAAAGCTGGTCGCGGTCAACCGCGTCAGCAAGACCGTCAAGGGTGGCCGCCAGTTCACCTTCACCGCCCTGACCGTGGTCGGTGACGGCGAAGGCAAGGTCGGTTTCGGTTATGGCAAGGCGCGCGAAGTGCCGGTCGCCATCCAGAAGTCGATGGAACAGGCTCGCAAGAACCTGGTCAGCGTTGACCTGAACAACGGCACCCTGTGGCACACCATCAAGGATGGTCACGGCGCAGCCCGCGTGTTCATGCAGCCGGCTTCCGAAGGTACCGGCGTCATCGCCGGCGGTGCCATGCGCGCCGTGCTGGAAGCGGTTGGCGTGAAGAACGTGCTGGCCAAGGCCACCGGTTCGCGCAACCCGATCAACCTGGTGCGTGCCACCGTGAAGGGCCTGTCTGCTGCGCAGTCGCCGGCTCGCATCGCGGCCAAGCGCGGCAAGAAGGTGGAGGAACTCAACCATGGCTAATGAGTCCAACAAGACTGTGAAGGTGCGCCTGGTGCGCGGCCTGCGTGGTACCCAGTCGCGTCACCGCCTGTCGGTGCGTGCCCTGGGCCTGAACAAGCTCAACGATGTCCGTGAACTGAAGGACAGCCCGCAGGTTCGCGGTCTGATCAACACCGTTCACTACCTCGTCAAGGTTGAGGAGTAATCGATCATGACTCTGCGTCTCAATGAACTGAGCCCGGCACCGGGCGCCCGCACCGAGCGTACCCGCGTCGGTCGTGGTATCGGCTCGGGCCTGGGCAAGACTGCCGGCCGCGGCCACAAGGGTTCGTTCGCCCGTAAGGGTGGCGGCAAGATCAAAGCTGGCTTCGAAGGCGGCCAGACCCCCATGCAGCGTCGTCTGCCGAAGATCGGCTTCCGTTCGCCGATCGCCAAGGACACCGCTGAAGTGCTGCTGTACGCGCTGGACAAGCTGCCGGCCGGCGAGATCGACTTCGCCGCCCTGCGTGCTGCCAAGCTGGTCCCGAGCACTGCAAAGAAGGCCAAGGTCGTCGTCAAGGGCGAAGTGACCAAGGCGTTCACCCTGAAGGGTATTGCTGCCACGGCCGGTGCCAAGGCTGCAATCGAAGCTGCCGGCGGCAGCGTGACGGAGTAAGAAAATCATGGCGCAAGCTGGCATCGGTAACCTCGCGGGCGGAATGGGCAAGTTCACTGAACTTCGCCAACGTTTGCTGTTCGTCGTCGGGGCTTTGATCGTCTATCGCATCGGCTGTTATGTGCCGGTGCCGGGCGTCAATCCCGATGCCATGCTTGCCATGATGCAACAGCAGGGCGGCGGCATCGTGGACATGTTCAACATGTTCTCGGGCGGCGCCCTGCACCGTTTGAGCATCTTCGCGCTCAACGTGATGCCGTACATCTCGGCATCGATCGTGATGCAGCTGGCCACCCACATCTTCCCCGCCCTGAAGGCGATGCAGAAGGAAGGTGAGTCCGGCCGTCGCAAGATCACCCAGTATTCGCGCATCGGCGCCGTGCTGCTGGCGGTGGTGCAGGGCGGTTCGATCGCCCTGGCGCTGCAGAACCAGGTGGCACCGTCGGGCGCTCCGGTCGTGTACGCACCGGGCATGGGCTTCGTGCTCACCGCCGTGGTCGCGCTGACCGCCGGCACCATGTTCCTGATGTGGGTCGGTGAGCAGGTCACCGAGCGCGGCATCGGCAACGGCGTGTCGCTGATCATCTTCGCCGGTATCGTGGCGGGCCTGCCGGGTGCGGTCATCCACACCTTCGACGCCTACCGCGACGGCAACATCCAGTTCATCCAGCTGCTGCTGATCGCCATCGTCGTCCTCGCCTTCACCTTCTTCGTGGTGTTCGTCGAGCGCGGCCAGCGCCGGATCACGGTGAACTACGCGCGCCGCCAGGGCGGTCGCAACGCGTACATGAACCAGACCTCGTTCCTGCCGCTGAAGCTGAACATGGCCGGCGTCATCCCGGCGATCTTCGCCTCGAGCCTGCTGGCCTTCCCGGCCACCCTGGCCATGTGGTCCGGCCAGGCCGCCAACCAGAGCGCCGTCGGCCAGACCCTGCAGAAGGTCGCCAACGCCCTGGGCCCGGGCGAGCCGCTGCACATGATCGTGTTCGCTGCGCTGATCACCGGTTTCGCGTTCTTCTATACCGCGCTGGTGTTCAACTCGCAGGAAACCGCCGACAACCTGAAGAAGTCGGGCGCGCTGATTCCGGGCATCCGTCCGGGCAAGGCCACCGCCGACTACATCGACGGCGTGCTGACCCGCCTGACCGCTGCCGGTTCGGCCTACCTGGTGATCGTCTGCCTGCTGCCGGAACTGATGCGCACGCAGCTGAACGCCTCGTTCTACTTCGGCGGTACTTCGCTGCTGATCGTCGTGGTGGTGGTGATGGACTTCATCGCCCAGGTGCAGGCGCACCTGATGTCCCACCAGTACGAGAGCCTGCTGAAGAAGGCCAACCTGAAGGGCGGCAACCGCGGCGGTTTTGCCCGCGGCTGATAAGCCTGTTATACTTTCGTCTTCCTGACGTGATGGTCCTCCGCTTCGCGGACTCTGGCCACACAAACGAAGGGCGGCCCCCGCAGCGGTTCCGGGTGGGGGTGTGGCGAGGTGGTCCTGCGCTGGAGTAGCGCGGGCGGCCCCGGGGAAACCCAGGTCCAACCTTGTCCGGCGCCGGAGCCTGGGCACACTCCCCAGGCCGGGTCCATGAAACTTCATTGTTTCACGGGCTTCCATGTAAACCGGAACCTTGTTAGTATCGCTAGTTCACTTTTTTGATCCATCCTGCCGGATTGGCGTGCCCGAGGCGCGCTGTCGGCCATCACTCAGCTGGAGAACCGCGTCATGGCGCGTATTGCAGGCGTCAACCTGCCAGCCCAGAAGCACGTCTGGGTCGGGTTGCAAAGCATTTACGGCATCGGCCGTACCCGTTCGAAGAAGGTCTGCGAAGTCGCAGGCGTTGCTTCGACCACCAAGATCCGCGATCTGTCGGAGCCGGAAATCGAGCGCCTGCGCGCCGAAGTCGGCAAGTACATCGTGGAAGGCGATCTGCGCCGTGAAATCGGCATCGCGATCAAGCGCCTGATGGACCTGGGCTGCTACCGCGGCCTGCGTCACCGTCGCGGCCTGCCGCTGCGTGGCCAGCGCACCCGTACCAACGCCCGCACCCGCAAGGGCCCGCGCAAGGCGATCAGGAAGTAAGGGACCTATAAATGGCTAAGCCTGCTGCTAAGACCAAGAAGAAGATCAAGCGCGTCGTCACCGACGGCGTTGCCCACGTCCACGCTTCGTTCAACAACACCATCGTGACCATCACCGACCGCCAGGGCAACGCTCTGTCGTGGGCGACCTCCGGTGGCGCTGGCTTCCGCGGTTCGCGCAAGTCGACCCCGTTCGCTGCCCAGGTGGCTGCTGAAAAGGCCGGTCGTGCTGCGCTGGACTACGGCGTGAAGTCGCTGGAAGTCCGCATCAAGGGTCCGGGTCCGGGCCGTGAGTCGGCCGTGCGTTCGTTGAACAACGTCGGCTACAAGATCACCAACATCATCGACGTGACGCCTATCCCGCACAACGGGTGCCGTCCGCCGAAGAAGCGTCGCGTCTAAAGGGAGCGATAAGAAATGGCTCGTTATATCGGTCCTACCTGTAAGCTCGCCCGTCGCGAAGGCGCCGACCTGTCCCTGAAGAGCCCGGCGCGTGCGCTGGACTCCAAGTGCAAGCTGGAGCAGAAGCCCGGCCAGCACGGCGCCACTGCCCGCAAGGGCAAGCTGTCCGACTACGCCACCCAGCTGCGTGAAAAGCAGAAGGTCAAGCGTATCTACGGCCTGCTGGAGCGTCAGTTCCGCAACTACTACAAGAAGGCCTCGACCAAGAAGGGCAACACCGGCGAGAACCTGCTGCAGCTGCTGGAAACCCGCCTGGACAACGTCGTCTACCGCATGGGCTTCGCCGTGACCCGTCCGGCTGCCCGTCAGCTGGTGTCGCACCGCGGCGTCACCGTGAATGGCAAGTCGGTCAACCTGGCTTCGTACCAGGTCAAGGCTGGCGACGCCATCGCTCTGTCTGAAAAGGCTGCCAAGCAGCTGCGCGTCCAGGAAGCCCTGACCGTCGCCGCCCAGCATGACCTGAGCCCGTCGTGGGTTGAAGTGGATTCCGGCAAGTTCACCGGCATCTTCAAGGCTGTTCCGGATCGTTCGGATCTGCCTGCGGACATCAACGAAGCGCTGATCGTCGAGCTGTATTCGAAGTAATTCACATTGGAGAGCCCCCGGCGACGGCCGGGGGTTCACTAGGAGAACCCGCAACATGACGGTTACCGCCAACCAGGTTCTGCGTCCTCGCGGTCCGCAGATCGAACGCCTTACCGACACCCGTGCAAAGGTCGTTATCGAACCTTTGGAGCGGGGTTACGGGCATACGCTGGGCAATGCCCTGCGTCGCGTGCTGCTGTCGTCCATCCCGGGCTTCGCCATCACGGAAGTCGAAATCGACGGCGTGTTGCACGAGTACACCACGGTCGAAGGTCTGCAGGAGGACGTGCTCGAAGTCCTGCTGAACCTGAAGGACGTGGCCATCCGTATGCATTCCGGCGACAGCGCCACCCTGTCCCTGTCCAAGCAGGGTCCGGGCGTTGTCACGGCAGCTGACATCAAGGTCGACCACAATGTGGAGATCCTGAACAGCGATCACGTGATCTGCCACCTGACCAAGGATACGGCGATCAACATGCGTCTGAAGATCGAACGTGGTTTCGGCTACCAGCCGGCTGCCGCGCGTCGTCGTCCGGACGAAGAAACCCGTGCCATCGGCCGCCTGGTCCTGGATGCCTCGTTCTCGCCGGTCCGCCGCGTCGCCTATGCCGTGGAAGCGGCTCGCGTCGAACAGCGTACCGACCTGGACAAGCTGGTCATCGATATCGAGACCAACGGCACCATCGACGCCGAGGAAGCTGTGCGCACCGCCGCCGACATCCTCAGCGACCAGCTGTCGGTGTTCGGTGACTTCACCCACCGCGACCGCGGTGCGGCCAAGCCGGCCAACAACGGCGTGGATCCGGTGCTGCTGCGCCCGATCGACGACCTGGAACTGACCGTGCGTTCGGCCAACTGCCTGAAGGCCGAAAGCATCTACTACATCGGCGATCTGATCCAGAAGACCGAAGTGGAGCTGCTGAAGACCCCGAACCTGGGCAAGAAGTCGCTCACCGAGATCAAGGAAGTGCTGGCTCAGCGCGGCCTGTCCCTCGGCATGAAGCTGGAGAACTGGCCGCCGGCCGGCGTCGCCAGCCACGGCATGCTGGGCTGATATCGGTAATGCCTGGAGGCTCCACCGTTCGCGGTGGGGCCTTCAACGCAGCAACACATCGCCACGACGAACCACAGGTTCGCGGGCAGGTCGTCCAGGACGGATGGCCAGGACCAACCGCAGTCCGTGCAGCAACGCCAGGATGGCGACAACGATCCACACAGCCTCATCATTAACCAAGGAATATCACCATGCGTCACATGAAGTCTGGCCGTAAGTTCAACCGCACCAGCGCCCACCGCGAAGCGATGTTCAAGAACATGGCCGCCTCGCTGTTCAAGCACGAGCTGATCAAGACGACCCTGCCGAAGGCCAAGGAACTGCGCCGCGTTGCCGAGCCGCTGATCACCCTGGCCAAGGTCGACTCCGTCGCCAACCGCCGTCTGGCCTTCGCCCGTCTGCGTGACAACGAAGCCGTGGGCAACCTGTTCACCATCCTGGGCCCGCGCTACGCGAACCGTCCGGGCGGCTACCTGCGTCTGCTGAAGTGCGGCTTCCGCGCCGGCGACAACGCTCCGATGGCCTACGTCGAGCTGGTCGACCGTCCGGCCGTGGCCGAGGAAGTGGCCGAGTAATCGGACCGCTCCAACGCGACACAGCGAAAGCCCGGCCTCTGCCGGGCTTTTGCGTTTCCGGGGGCGGATCCCTTTCCGCAGGAAAGGGCTCCGACCCCATTCCTCCAGCACAGAGCGTCAGAGCCCTTCGCATGCGCAAAGGTATCTGACCCACACCGTTCCGACAGGCGTGCCGTGTGGCGGTTCGAACGGGGCGCGCTCTCGGTTACGCTTGGCGCCTGATCCGTTCGAGCGTTGACGATGAATCCTTTGCGCTGGCCCTTCCGCGCCCAGTTCCTGTTGGGCTTCCTGATCTGCGTGGGCCTGCTCGGCTTCGCCATCTTCCTGCAGCTGAAGATGGGCCTGGAGCCCTGTCCGTTGTGCATCTTCCAGCGCCTGGCGTTCGCCGCGCTGGGCCTGCTGTTCCTGATTGGTGCCGTGCACGGCCCATCCAACCGCCCGGGTCGCGCGACCTACGGCATCCTTGCCTTCATCGCCGCCGCTGTCGGCTTCGGCATTGCCGCGCGCCACGTGTACGTGCAGATGCTGCCGCCGGAAATGGGCTCCACCTGTGGCCCGCCGCTGGCCTTCCTGAGCGAGACGATGGGCCCGCTGGAAGTGTTCCGCACGGTGCTGACCGGCACCGGCAACTGCGGCAACATCGACTGGACCTTCCTGGGCATGACCATGCCGATGTGGTCGGGCGTCTGGTTCGCGCTGCTGGCGCTGTGGGCGCTGGTGGTGTCGCTGCGCAAGGTCAAGCGCTGAAAACAGAACGGGGTCAGATCCCTTTGCGCAGCAAAGGGCTCTGACCCCATTGGCAGCCACGCGTGGCGTGGCTCTACTGTGAATCAGGGATCCGACCCCAGCCCGATCAGAAGTCCTGCTGCAGGCTCAGGTAGGCACCGCGGCGCGGGCCCCATTGCGGCGCGAACACGCCGACGCCGCCGCCATCACGCAGCTGGTAGCTGCGATCCAGTGCATTGATCACCGCCACCTGCACGTGCAGCGGATGCCCGCTGTCGGCGTTGAAGTCGTGGCCGGCACTCAGGTTCACCTGCAGGTAGGACGGCAGCTCGCCACCGTTGGGCACCGTGTCGGTATCCGAGCGCAGGCCGCTGCCGAATACGTAGTTCGCACCGATGCGGTTGTGGCCGGCGAAGGCGTAGCTGAAGCCACCCGACGAGGTCAGCTTCTGGTCGTGGTCCAGGTGGATCCAGTGGTCAGCCACGTAGGCCAGGGCCTCCGGGTCGAGGTTGTACTGGCTGGTGATGACGTCGGTGCCGATGGCCTTGTTCAGGGCTGCATTGAAGTAGGCGCTGAAGGGACCGTTGCTGTAGTCGGCGCTGAATTCCAGGCCGCGGATGTGGCCGCGACGGTAGTTGAACGTCGAGTAGATGTAGGCAGCGCCGAACTGGCCTTCGTCCTGCAGGCGCGAGACGCGGCGATCATAGGCATCCAGGCCCAGGGTCAGGTGCTCGCCGACCTGCTGGGAGACGCCGATGTCGTAGTAGTCGCTGCGCTCGGCCAGCGGAATGTTGTTGCCACCGGACGGCTGCGCGTTGGTGGTGCCGTCATACAGGCTGATGTCGCTGGTGGCGATCAGCTCGCTCGCCGGCGGGGTGAAGTAGCGCGAATAGCCGGCGTGCACGGTGGTGCTGTCGCTGGCCGTCCAGACCACGCCCAGGCGCGGGCTGAGCTGGCCCTCGGTCTGGCCGAAGGCCTTGTAGCGGTCACCGCGCAGGCCGTAGTTGACCGTCCAGTCGTCGCCGATCTTCCACTCGTCCTGCACGTAGACCGCCGCCGTGGTGGCCTTGAACGCGCTGCTGTCGGCAATCTGCAGCGGCGTGGTGCTGGTCTGTGCGCCGTCGTCGTCGACCGGGAACACCCAGCTGTTGTTGCTGGCGCGGGCACGCTCCTGGTTGCCGTACACGCCATAGCGCAGCGTGTGGTTGTCGCCCAGCGGCGTGGAGAAGTCCGCCTGCAGCGTGTTGGCGCGGTTGCTGCGCTGGACCTGCGAGGCGACGCCACTGAACACCAGATCGCCGGCCACGTCGGGATTGAAGCCGACATCGCTGTAGCGCTGCCCGGCCGAGACCTGGTAGGCGGTCTCGCCCAGCGTGCCCTGCAGCACCAGCATGCCGAAGCGGGTGGTTTCGCGCTGCGTCTCATCCAGCTGGCTGGAATCGAAGGTGGTGGTGTCCAGGTAGCCGAACTGCGGGGTCTGGCCCGGGTTGACCGGAATCTGGAAGCGGTTGTTGGCGAAGCCGGCGAACACGCTCAGGCGCGTGGTGTCGTTGACCAGGTAGGTCAGGTCGGCGAACGCCTTGCCCTGGTGGGTGTCGTCATGCTCCGGCTTGCGCGAGCTGGTCGGGTTTTCCAGGCCGACGTCGTTCTGGTCGTAGTTGCCGGTCAGGAACCAGCTCCAGCGCCCCTGCGAGCCCCACCACGAGGCGTTCGGGTTGACCTTGCCGAACGAGCCGGTGGTGATGCCGACGCTGCCGCCATTGCCGAGCTCGGCGCCACTGCGGGTGGTGATGTCGACCACCGCGGCGGTGCGCTCGCCGAACTGTGCCGGCAGCGCGCCGTCCATCAGGCGGATGCTCTTGATCGTGCGCGCGTCCAGGGTCTGGCCGAAACCGGAGATCGACTCGGGCAGCAGCACACCGTTGATGCGGTACTGCAGGTTGGCGTGGTCGCCGCGCACGTGCACGCCACCGTAGGAATCCTGGACCACGCCCGGCGCCTGCAGCAGCACCTGGCTGAGCGGCGCGGAGGCGCCCAGCGGCTGCTTCTGGATGTCCTCGGCGGTGATCTGGTACTGGCTGCTGCCGATGTCGGGCGACAGCGCGTTGCGCGCCTGGTCGAGCTGGGCGCTGACGGTGACGGTGTCGAGGTCCTTCACCGGGGCGGCGTCAGTGGCGGCATCGGCGGCCAGGGCGAGGGAGGGCAGGCTGGCCAGGGCCAGGGCGAAGGTGATGCCGGTAGCGAGCAGGGAGGGCTTCATGGCGATGGGCTGTGGAAGGGGCCGGAAGAGGAGATGGGATTGTTACTTCGTAACACTGCGTGGCGAATCATGCGCCTGTCCGGGCGGGTGTGGTCATGCGGTTTGTGGCCGATCGCGTTGCCCTTTCCCCGGTGTTCAGCCATGTGCAGATGGCGGCCGGGCCTTTGCGACAGCGGCCGGCTCTGCGACCATGAACGTCCCCCACCCCGGAATCCTGCAATGAGCCTGTCCGCCATTCCGCCCGTCTCCGATCCCGCTGCGACCGCCGCCGGCGCTGGCTGGTCGCCGGAGAGCTGGCGTGGCAAGACCGCCCTGCAGATGCCGACCTATCCCGATCCCATCGCGCTGGACGCCGCCCTGCACGAGCTGAAGCGGCTGCCGCCGCTGGTGACCTCGTGGGAAATCCTGGCGCTGAAGCAGCAGCTGGCCGACGCGCAGGAAGGCAAGCGTTTCCTGCTGCAGGGCGGTGACTGCGCGGAGAATTTCAGCGACTGCGAATCCGGCACGATCTCCAACCGGCTGAAGGTGCTGCTGCAGATGAGCCTGGTGCTGGTGCACGGCCTGCGCCAGCCGGTGATCCGTGTCGGTCGTTTCGCCGGCCAGTACGCCAAGCCGCGCTCGGCCGACACCGAGACCCGCGATGGCGTGACCCTGCCGAGCTACCGCGGCGACGTGATCAATGCGCCGGCGTTCACCGAGGCCGCGCGCCTGCCGGACCCGAAGCGGATGCTGCAGGCCCACGCGCATTCGGCGATGACGATGAACTTCGTGCGGGCGCTGATCGACGGTGGCTTCGCCGACCTGCACCACCCCGAATACTGGAACCTGGAGTGGGTGCGGCATTCGCCGCTGGCCGCCGAGTACCAGAAGATGGTGGCCTCGATCGGCGACGCGGTGCACTTCATGGAGACCCTGGCCGGGGCCCGCGTGCACAACCTCAACCGCATCGACTTCTACACCTCGCACGAAGCGCTGCTGCTGCCGTACGAGCAGGCGCTGACCCGGCAGGTGCCGCGCCAGCAGGGCTGGTTGAACCTGAGCACGCATTACCCGTGGATCGGCATGCGCACCGCCGCGCTGGATGGCGCGCACGTGGAGTACCTGCGGGGCGTGCGCAATCCGATCGCGATCAAGGTGGGGCCGTCGGTGCAGCCGGACCAGCTGCTGCGCTTGATCGACGTGCTGAACCCGGACGACGAACCCGGACGCCTGAGTTTCATCCACCGCATGGGTGCGGCGCAGATTGCCGAGAAGCTGCCGCCGCTGCTGGACGCGGTGAAGCGCGATGGCCGCCGCGTGCTGTGGGTGTGCGATGCGATGCACGGCAATACCGAGAGCACGGCGAACGGCTTCAAGACGCGTCGCTTCGACAACGTGCGCGGCGAGGTGGAGATGTCCTTCGACCTGCATGCGGCGGCGGGCACGCGGCTGGGTGGCGTGCACCTGGAGCTGACCGGCGAGGACGTGACCGAATGCACCGGCGGTGCGCGTGAGCTGACCGAGCGTGACCTGGAGCGTGCGTACCGGTCGACGGTGGACCCGCGGTTGAACTACGAGCAGTCGCTGGAGATTGCGATGGCGATCGTGCGCAAGCAGGAGCAGGCAGGGTAGGTTTTTCTGCAGGGCTTGCAGCCCTGCACCTGCTGCAATCAACGGCAACGTCAACATCAAAAGCTGGGTGTCCGTGGGTTGGCGGGGCGGTGTCGGATTGCGGGGACGCCGCAAGTACGTCCCTGTAGGCTTGGCCGCGGCATCCATGCCGCGGACACCCCGCAATCCGACACCGCCCCACCTTCGACAGGTTCCCGCGGCTGTTGGTAGGTGTCGACCTTGGTCGACACGATTTTTCTGTCAGATATCAATATTTAAAACGGGATCCGACACCGTGCCGACCAACGGTCGGCACCCACCATCAGCAGCAGGTTCCGACACACAGCAGCAGGTTCCGACAGATCGCGGAAAACTGTCGAAGGCGGGGTGGGTCCGGTTGAGGGGGCGTGAGCCGCATGGATGCGGCGACCGAGCTTACATGGACGTACTTGCAGCGTCCCCCTCAACCGGACCCACCCCGCCTACCCTCAGGAAACCAGCTTTTGACGTTGACGTTGACGTCGCCTCTGCGGGTGCAGGGTGCAAACCCTGCATACAACACGCTCATGCCCCATGCGCGACCCTGTCCATCCGCGTGTTCGAGTGGAGGTGGCAAGGGTGCACTGGGAGCACATGCAGGCCTATGCATGGCCGTTGGGGTTGGCGCTGGTGATCGGCGGCATCGGTGCATGGGTGATCCTGTGGGTCTATCACCGGTTGAAGGGGCGCGACCGGCGTCGTGCGCGCATCGGCCGCGTGCTTGGCCTGCCGCTGGCCACGGCGTTGCCGCTGCTGCTGCTGATCCCCGCACTGCAGGCGACGCCGCTGCAGGATCCGCTGCTGGGCAATCTGCAGCGCATCCTGCACATCAGCCTGGTGGCCTGCTTCATCTGGTTGCTGGTGCGCGGTGTCGGCGCCATCGAGCGCGCGATCCTGCGCAGCAATCCCATCGACGTGGCCGACAACCTGGAAGCGCGCCGCATCCAGACCCAGACCCGTGTGCTCAGCCGGGTGATCATGGGCGGCATCATCGTGCTCGGCGCCTCGCTGGTGCTGCTGCAGTTCGACATGGTGGCCAAGATCGGTTCGGCGCTGCTGGCGTCGGCGGGCCTGATCGGCCTGGTCGCGGGTATCGCGGCCAAGCCAGTCTTCGGCAACCTCATTGCAGGCCTGCAGATCGCGGTGACCCAGCCGATCCGCCTGGATGACGTGGTGATCGTCGAAGGCGAGTGGGGGCGCATCGAGGAGATCGGCAGCAGCTACGTGGTGGTGCGCATCTGGGATGAGCGGCGGATGGTGGTGCCGTTGACCTGGTTCATCGAGAACCCCTTCCAGAACTGGACGCGGCGCAGCGCCGACCTGTTGGGCACCGCGTTCTTCTGGTTGGATTACCGCGCGCCCATCGCGGCCATCCGTGCCGAGCTCGAGCGCATCTGCCGGGGCGAGCCGCTGTGGGATGGCCGTGTGTGCGTGACCCAGGTGACCGACACCAGCGAGCGTGCGATCCAGGTCCGCCTGCTGGTCAGTGCGCGCAGTTCCGGCGATGCGTTCGACCTGCGCTGCCTGGTGCGTGAACGGATGCTGGATTTCCTTGCCCGCGAACATCCGCAGTCGCTGCCGCAGGTGCGTGCGCGGCTGCAGCACGAGGACGAACTGGACATGCCGCGCGGGCCGCGTGCGCGCACGGCGGACGTGCGCTCGCCGGGTGCGGAGGATGGTGAGGCCGCGATCGTGCCTGTGGAGCCAGAGCCCGAACGGTAGCGCCGGGCCATGCCCGGCGAGCGCAGCGGCATCGTCCCATCCGCCGGGCATGGCCCGGCGCTACCGGGACGTTACGGATCGTCGGCGTCGATCAATGCGTCGGTGGCGAACCGCGGCGGCTGCCGTGCGCGGGTGCGCTGTTCGTAGGCGTAGGCCATCTCGATCAGCTTCGGCTCGCTCCAGGCGGTGCCCATGAACAGCAGGCCGGCGGGCAGGCCGTCGATCTGGCCCATCGGCACGCTCAGGCTGGGGTAGCCAGCCACCGCAGCGGCGCTGTAGCTCTCGCCGGGGAAATCATCGCCGCTGCTGCGCAACGGCCAGGCAATGCCGGTGGTCGGGGCGACCAGGCCATCGAGCTGGTGCGCGGCCAGCACCGCATCAATGCCCTCAGGGCCGGCCAGGCGGCGTGCATCGCTGCGCGCACGGATGTAGACGGGGTCGGCCAGGCCGGCGGTGGCGTCGGCCTCCTGCAGCAGCTGCTGGCCGAACAGCCCCAGTTCCTGCTTCGCATGGGCCTGGTTGAAGGCGATCAGCGCGGCCAGGCTGCGCAGCGGCGCCTTGTAGGTGACCAGGTAGCGCTCCAGCCCCGCCTTGAACTCGTACAGCAGCA
Source organism: Stenotrophomonas sp. S41 (assembly GCF_016624625.1). NCBI lineage: Bacteria > Pseudomonadati > Pseudomonadota > Gammaproteobacteria > Lysobacterales > Lysobacteraceae > Stenotrophomonas > Stenotrophomonas sp. S41. Next base: position 21,586 of record NZ_JACVTV010000050.1, read on the forward strand.
CGGTGCGCTCGGCCTCGTCCCAGGCGCCCTGGTTGGGCATCGCCACCGGCACCACCACCGCGCCGGCGCGGCGCAGCTCGGCCACGGCCTGGTCCATCAGCGGCGACATGCCGCGGTACTTCAGCAGCGGCGTCTGCAGCAGGCCCAGGCGTTTGCCGCGCAGGCCCTGCGGATCCAGCCGCGCGGTGTAGTCGTAGACCGCCCGGCCGGGCATGGTCGCGGTCGCCGGGTCGGCCGCATCACGGCCGGCGATGGCGGTCAGCACCGCAGCCGCATCGGCCACGCTGCGGGTCATCGGCCCGGCGGTGTCCTGGCTGAAGGAGATCGGGATGATGCCTTCGCGGCTGACCAGGCCGACGGTGGGCTTCAGCCCGACTACGCCGTTGATCGCCGCCGGGCAGACGATGCTGCCGTCGGTCTCGGTGCCGATCGCCACGCTGGCCAGGTTGGCGGCCACGGCCACCGCGCTGCCGCTGCTGGAGCCGCACGGCGAATGGCTCAGGCGGTAGGGGTTGCGGGTCTGGCCGCCGCGCGCGCTCCAGCCGGACACCGAATCATTGCCGCGGAAGTTGGCCCATTCGCTGAGGTTGGTCTTGCCCAGCACCACTGCGCCGGCCTCGCGCAGGCGGCGCACCAGGTAGGCATCGCCGGGCTTGAAGCCCTGCAGCGCCAGCGAACCGGCGGTGGTGGCCATCGGCGCGGCGTTGATGTTGTCCTTCAGCAGCACCGGGATGCCGTGCAGCGGGCCACGCAGGCGGCCTGCACGGCGCTCGCGGTCACGTTCGGCCGCTTCCTTCAGGGCATCGGGGTTGAGTTCCAGCACCGCGCGCAGGCGGGGCCCGGTGCGGTCCAGGGCGGCGATGCGCTTGAGGTAGGCGGCGGTGAGGGTGGTGCTGTCCAGCTCACCGCTGACCATCCGCGCCTGCAGATCGGCCACGTCGGTTTCGGCGTAGGGGAAGGGCACGTTGCTGCTGCTGGGCGCGGCGGCGTGCGCGGCAGACGTCGCCGGACTGCAGCCCACGGCAAAGAGCGCGGGCAGGGCCGCGGTCAGGCAGGTCAGCAGGGAAGACAGGAACGGGCGCATCGGACGGCTGGGTCGGCTCCAATCGTCAGTGTAGCGGCTGCTCAGTGGCGGCGCTTGCGCAGGTCGCGGGCGAGTACGTAGACGACGATCAGGTTGATCGCCAGCACGCTCCAGGAGGCCCAGCCGGGGTGGCGGAGCACCGCGTAGATATCGAAGGGCAGGTAGATGGAGGCCGTCAGGCAGCCGAGCCAGGAGGCCCAGGCCTTGGCCTTCCACAGGCCCCACGCTTCGACCAGATGCAGCAGGCCGTAGCCGATCATCGCCGCCGCGGCCAGGTGCACCGCGTCGGGACTGATCATGTTCAACAGCGAGGGCAGGGTGCCGTGATCCGGGTCCAGGCTGAAACGCCGGATCAGGGCATTGACCCCATCGCGAAGCGGCTGCGGACCGAGCATTTCCAGCCCGGTCGCAGCCAACAGCGCCAGCATCGCCTTGCTCGCTTCGAGCAGGGCGATGACGTGGAGGCCCGGATGCCGGTGCGGATCCGGGTTGTAGCCGTTCTGGCTCACGGGTCAGGCTCAGCCGCCGCGCGAAGCCTTCTTGCGGTCGCTTTCGGTCAGGAACTTCTTGCGCAGACGGATCTCCTTCGGGGTGATCTCGACCAGCTCGTCGTCCTCGATGAAGTCCAGGGCCTGTTCCAGCGAGTACTTGATCGCCGGGGTCAGCTGGATCGCATCGTCCTTGCCCGAAGCGCGCATGTTGGTCAGCGGCTTGGTCTTGATCGCGTTGACGGTCAGGTCGTTGTCCTTGGAGTGGATACCGACCAGCTGACCTTCATACACGTTGTCGCCTTCAGCAGCGAACAGCTTGCCGCGTTCCTGCAGCGGGCCAAGCGAGTAGGCCGGCGTGGTGCCCGGCGCATTGGCGATCATCACGCCGTTGATGCGCTTGGCGATCGCGCCCTGTTCCTTCGGACCGTAGTGGTCGAACACGTGGAACAGCAGGCCCGAACCCTGGGTCAGGGTCTTGAACTCGTTCTGGAAACCGATCAGGCCACGGGCCGGGATCGAGTATTCCAGGCGCACGCGGCCCTTGCCGTCCGGCTCCATGTTCTTCAGCTGGCCCTTGCGGGTGCCCAGCTTTTCCATGACGCCGCCCTGGTGGATTTCTTCGATGTCGACCACCAGCTGTTCGATCGGCTCCATCATCTGGCCGTCGATTTCCTTGATGATGACTTCCGGGCGCGACACGGCCAGCTCGTAGCCTTCGCGACGCATGTTCTCGATCAGCACCGACAGGTGCAGTTCGCCACGGCCGGAGACCAGGAACTTGTCGGCGTCTTCCAGCTGTTCGACCTTCAGGGCCACGTTGTGGACCTTTTCACGGTCCAGGCGGTCCTTGATCTGGCGGCTGGTCAGGAACTTGCCACCGGACAGGTCCTTGTTGCCGGCGAACGGCGAGTTGTTGACCTGGAAGGTCATCGAGATGGTCGGCTCGTCGACGGTCAGTGCCGGCAGCGCTTCCGGGGTATCCGGGTGGCACAGGGTGTCGGAGATGGTCAGCTCCGGGATACCGGAGATGGCGACGATGTCACCGGCTTCGGCGGTGTCCTGCTCGATGCGCTCCAGGCCCAGGAAGCCCAGCACCTGCGCGACCTTGCCGTTGCGCTTCTTGCCTTCACGGTCGATGACCGCGACCTGCATGTTCTTCTTCAGGGTGCCGCGCTGGATGCGGCCGATGCCGATGACGCCCACGAAGTTGTTGTAGTCCAGCTGGCTGATGCGCATCTGGAAGGCGCCTTCCGGATCGACTTCCGGCTTCGGCGCGTGCTGCATGATCGCTTCGTACAGCGGGGTCATGTCGCCGTCGCGCACGGTGTCTTCCAGGCCGGCGTAGCCGTTCAGGGCCGAGGCGTAGACGATCGGGAAGTCGAGCTGCTCGTTGGTGGCGCCGAGCTTGTCGAACAGGTCGAAGACCTGGTCGATCACCCACTCCGGACGCGAGCCCGGACGGTCAACCTTGTTGACCACGACGATCGGCTTGAAGCCCATCGCGAAGGCCTTCTGGGTGACGAAGCGGGTCTGCGGCATCGGGCCGTCCATCGCGTCGACGAGGATCAGCACGGTGTCGACCATCGACAGCACGCGCTCCACTTCGCCGCCGAAGTCGGCATGCCCCGGGGTGTCGACGATGTTGATCCGGTTCTTGATGCCGGTCTTCTTGTCTTCCCAGGTGATGGCGGTGTTCTTGGCCAGGATGGTGATGCCGCGTTCCTTTTCCTGGTCGTTGCTGTCCATCACGCGCTCGGCGAGGACGGTACGCTCGGACAGGGTGCCGGACTGCTTCAGCAGCTGGTCGACCAGGGTGGTCTTGCCATGGTCGACGTGAGCGACGATGGCGATGTTGCGAAGGTTTTCGATGGACATACGAAAGGGGGCCAGTCGGCGCCGGATTTGGAAAAAGAAGTCCAACATTATACGTCGAAGTTGACGGTTGGCGAAAACCTTCATTTCCGACCCGGCCGGATGCCCATTCAGGCGCCTGTCGGGGCTGCCTGAACGGTGGCCCCCGGCCGGTCGGGCCGGCCCCGTTGGCCCATGGTCGAAGGCGCCGCTGCCACGAGCCGGGTGTAAACTAGGTGGCTAGACGCATTCCCATCTGCAGCAAGGATCTCCATGTCCCTCATCGCCACTTTCGACACCACCCAGGGCCCGATCAAGGTCGAGCTGTTCGCCGACAAGGCGCCGCTGACGGTTGCCAACTTCGTCAACCTGGTCAAGCAGGGCTTCTATGACGGCCTGATCTTCCACCGCGTCATCGCCGACTTCATGATCCAGGGCGGCTGCCCGCAGGGTCGTGGCACCGGTGGCCCGGGCTACAAGTTCGAGGACGAGAAGAACGGCGTGAAGCACGAGGTCGGCTCGCTGTCGATGGCCAACGCCGGCCCGAACACCAACGGCAGCCAGTTCTTCATCACCCACATCAAGACCGACTGGCTGGACGGCCGCCACACCGTCTTCGGCAAGGTCCTGGAAGGCCAGGCCATCGTCGATTCGGTCAAGCAGGGCGACGTAATCCATTCGATCACCCTGGAAGGCGACGTCGACGCCGCGCTGGCCGCACAGGCCGACCGCGTCGCCGAGTGGAACAAGATCCTCGCCGCCTGATCCCCCTTCGAAACGGCCACCCCTCGGTGGCCGTTTCCCTGTTCCCCGCCGCCCGCCAGGCCTGCGTGCCACGCCCGCGGCGTTCCATCCAACGCTTGCAAGCAAGAGGAAACCCCCATGAAAGCACCCGTTCGTGTTGCCGTGACCGGCGCTGCCGGCCAGATCGGTTACGCCCTGCTGTTCCGCATCGCCTCCGGCGAAATGCTGGGCAAGGACCAGCCGGTCATCCTGCAGCTGCTGGAACTGCCGGTCGACAAGGCCCAGGCCGCCCTGAAGGGCGTGATGATGGAGCTGGAAGACTGCGCCTTCCCGCTGCTGGCCGGCATGGTCGGCACCGACGACGCCGAAGTGGCCTTCAAGGACGCCGACATCGCCCTGCTGGTCGGCGCGCGTCCGCGCGGCCCGGGCATGGAGCGCAAGGACCTGCTGCTGGAAAACGCCAAGATCTTCACTGCCCAGGGCGCGGCGCTGAACAAGGTCGCCAGCCGTGACGTGAAGGTGCTGGTGGTCGGCAACCCGGCAAACACCAATGCCTACATCGCCATGAAGTCGGCCCCGGACCTGAAGCCGGAAAACTTCACCGCCATGCTGCGCCTGGACCACAACCGCGCGCTGAGCCAGCTGTCGAACAAGCTCGGCAAGCCGGTCGGTGGCATGGAGAAGCTGGTCGTGTGGGGCAACCACAGCCCGACCATGTACCCGGACTACCGTTTCGCCACCGCCGATGGTGCCTCCATCGCCGATGCGATCAACGACCAGGAATGGAACGCCAACACCTTCATCCCGACCGTCGGCAAGCGCGGCGCGGCGATCATCGAAGCCCGCGGTTCGTCCTCGGCTGCTTCGGCCGCCAACGCTGCCATCGACCACGTGCGTGACTGGGTGCTGGGCAGCAACGGCAAGTGGGTCACCATGGGCGTGCCGTCCGACGGTTCCTACGGCATTCCGGAAGGCGTGATCTTCGGCTTCGCCGTGACCACCGAAAACGGCAAGTACACCCTGGTCAAGGATCTGCCGATCGACGACTTCAGCCAGAAGTACATCGACAAGACCCTGGCCGAGCTGGAAGAAGAGCGCTCCGGCGTCGCCCACCTGCTGGGCTGATACCGCGTTGACCGGTAGGTACCGACCGTTGGTCGGTACGTCATCCAGAAGGTAGGTACCGACCGTTGGTCGGTACGCAGGAACGGGGAAGCTTCGGCTTCCCCGTTTCTGTTTGAGGACCAGGAAACCTGATGATCCACCTGCATTACATCGATGACGCACTGCTGGTGGCCGAAAAGCCGGCCGGCCTGCTGTCCGTGCCCGGCCGCAGCGAAGAAAACCAGGACTGCGTGGTGGCACGTCTGCAGGCGCTGTATCCGGATGCGCTGACCGTGCACCGCCTGGACCAGGTGACCTCGGGCCTGCTGCTGCATGCACGCGGCAAGGCGATGCAGGCGGCGTTGTCGATGCAGTTCGAGCAGCGCCAGGTGAGCAAACGCTACGAGGCGGTGGTGCAGGGGCTGCTTGAGGCCGACGCCGGTGAAGTGGACCTGCCGTTGATCGTGGACTGGCCGAACCGGCCGAAGCAGATGGTCGACCATGAGCGTGGCAAGCCGGCGCTGACGCGCTGGCAGGTGCTGGCGCGGGATGCGCAGGCGCAGCGCACGCGCGTGGCGCTGGAACCGGTGACGGGGCGGAGCCATCAGCTGCGGCTGCACATGGCCAGTCTTGGTCATCCCATCGTGGGGGATGTGTTGTATGACGCCGCGCCGGCGCAGCGGGTGCATCTGCATGCATGCGCGTTGGGGTTCACGCATCCGGTGACGGGCGCGGCGCTGGCGTTCGAGTCAGCGGCTCCGTTCTAGGGGGTTCGGCAGGGCTGCGCCCTGCACCTGCCGAAGCAGCGTCAACGTCAACGTCAACGTCAACGTCAAAAGCGGCGCTGGTTTTCTGTGTGTTGGGCGGGGCGGTGTGGGTG